>CAYGLH010000608.1:0-1503 GCA_964350535.1 uncultured Ilumatobacteraceae bacterium | reverse complement strand
TCGTCAGTCGACGGGAGCTTGGGCGAGCTCTTCTTCCTCGTGGTCGAGGAAGAAGAGGTGGATCACGGCGCCCAACGCACCGCCGACGATCGGGGCCAGCCAGAAGATCCACAGCTGGGAGATCTGGTCGCCACCGGCGAACAGCGCCGGGGCAGTCGACCGTGCGGGGTTCACGCTGGTGTTGCTCACCGGGATCGACACGAGGTGGATCAGGGTGAGGCACAGTCCGATCGAGGCCCCGGCCATCACGTTCATCGCGTGACGTGAGGTGGCGCCGAGGATGACGATGATGAAGACCGCCGTCAGCACGACCTCGACGAGCGCCACCGACGCGAGGTTGTAGCCGCCGGGCGACCATTCGTCGTAGCCGTTGGAGGCGAAGCTCCCCGGGTCCCAACCGTCGACGCCCGAGGCGACGCCGAAGAGGATCGCCGCGCCGAGGATGCCGCCGAGAACCTGGACGACGATGTAGCCGATCGCGTCCTTGGCATCGAAGCGCCGACCGATCACGAGGCCGATCGTGACCGCCGGGTTGAAGTGCCCGCCCGACACGTGCCCGAACGCGTACGCGCCCGTGAACACCGTGAGGCCGAAGGCGAAGGCGACGCCGAGGAAGCCGATGCCGAGGCTCGAACCGTTGGCACCGACCCCGAAGTCGGAGGCCAACACGGCGGCGCCACAGCCACCGAGCACGAGCCAGAGTGTGCCGAAGAACTCGGCACCCAGCGCTTTCACGTTCATGGATGTCCTCCTGTCCATGCCGACCGGTCGATCGACGTCGTGAACAGGCGAAACGTTACGGCGAGGCGCCCGCGCGGTGGTGGACCCCGGCCGGCCACGATTCTCTGGCGCGAAGATCGCGCTCAGCGCGACGCCCACCGCAAATTTCGGAAGGCGGGTGCGCCCGTCCACAGACACGAGCGAGCGCCGCGCCAGCAGAGCGGGCGCCCACTTGCGGCCTGCGTGGCCGGGGAACGCTGCTAGGCGGTGAAGCCGTAGCCGGACGCCTTGAGGCGGGCGTGGGCCCGGGCCTTGCCGGCGAGCGCGTCCGCGATCTCCTTCTCGCCATCCTCGTGGCGCAGCGTCTGCTCGTGGCGTTCGAGCTCGGCCTTGACCGCCTCGACGTCGATCTCGCTGGCGAGCTCGGCCTCGTCGGAGAGGATGGTGACCTTCGTCGTCTCGTCGACGGAGTGCACCTCGACGAACCCGCGGTGCACCGCCATGTCGACGAGCTCACCGTCGGTCTGGAAGACCCGCGTGTGGTTCTCGACCAACGCGCCGACGAACGGGGCGTGACCGGCCTGGAAGGCGATCTCTCCGCCGCCCAGGGTGCGCGTGATCACCATGTTCGCCTCACCCGAGTAGATGACGCGCTCGGGCGATACGACTTCGACCTGGAAGGCCATGACCATCTCTGGAGTCCTCTCCCTACCGCCGGCTCAGGATTCCTGCATCGACTTGGCCTTGGCGAGCACCTGCTCGACACTGCCGACGTTGAGGAAG
>CAYGLH010000607.1:0-1504 GCA_964350535.1 uncultured Ilumatobacteraceae bacterium | reverse complement strand
TGAGGACCGGAATGATCTGCTCGGTGGGGAACATCGCCTCGACCATGGGTGCTCCCTTTTCTCTCGCCGGATGTCAAGCATACCTTACGCCGGGTCGACTGCCGCCCGAAATCGAGTGGAGCGCCGGCGCGTCAGCCGGCGGAGGCGGCGCTGTTCTCGCGCTCGAGCCGTGCCGCGCGGAACGACATGATCGCGAAGTAGAGGAATGCCGCAGCGATGACGACGGTCGCCAGTTGGGCGAACAGCGCCCAGCCCGTGCTCCCGCGGCCGATCGCCGATCCGAGGCTGCCGAGGATGGCCAGCAAGGCGACCGCCGCGGCGATGTGCATGACGTGCTTGTTGAGTTCAGGCTTGGCGCGTCCGACCAGCCCGAGGATGACGAACACCACGCCGACGAAGGCCGGGATCAACGACGTCGCGCTGCTCGAATCCGACACGAGCGTGACGAACACGCCGATGACGATGAGGACAGCTCCGGTGATGATCGACTTCTGGGGCACGGCACCAGGGTACGGCCCGTTTCCGCCGATCGCCCGGGTCGTGCGGCGACGACCGGATCACCCGGTCGACGGGGTTTGCCGTGTCGGTACTCGCAGCACAGCACCGACGCCCACGAGCGCGGCGACGAGCACGACGAGGCGGAGCCAGTTCCGGTCGATCACCACGACGCTGATCGCCACGGCCACGGCGATCATGCCGATCGCCGCGACCCTCGCCGACTTCGGCATCCCGAGGCCCGCCCGGTAGTCGCGCACCGCAGGACCGATCTTCGGCAACCCGAGGACCCACGCCTCCAGGCGCCGGCTCGAGCGCGAGAAGCAGGCGGCTGCGGCGATGAAGAAGACGGTCGTCGGGAGCCCCGGCACGACGATGCCGACCGCGCCGAGCGCCACGCACCCGAGACCGATCGCCGACCACAGCACCCGGGACGGCAGACTCCGCTCCGGCGGCGCGTCGGGGCCCCGGTCCTCGGCGTGGTACGGCGTCGGCTCCTCGGCGATGTGCCCTTCTTAGTGGTTCACGAGCCGTCGAGGCAGCGACCGGCGCGGCGTGAGTCGGGTCCGGGGCGCGGCCTGGGGACACGCGCGCAGCGCTCAACTCGCGTCGGTCGCCGCCTTCTCCGCCGCAGCCTCACTGTCGTCGTCCGCCGCGTCGGCGGGATCGTCGCCGTCGCCACCGTCGTCGTCCGCCACGTCGGCGGGATCGTCGCCATCGCCATCGTCGTCGGTCGCGTCCACGCCGTCGTCCGCGGCATCCGTCGGCGCTCTGGCGGCGGTGACCTCCACGTCGGTGACCTCTACCCCGTCGAGGCCGTCGGCGCCCTCCACACCCTCGGCATCGCCGGCGTCGTCGGTCGCATCGTCGGGGGCCAGGTCGGGGCGCTCCAGCGATTCGTCGCCGGTGGATTCCGGTTCGGTCGCCGTCTCCGCCGACGTCGCGGCGAACAGCGTTGCGAGCTCGGTGTTCTTCAGGTCGTCGAACCCCGTCACCGGGGCCGGCTCGC
>CAYGLH010000606.1:0-1506 GCA_964350535.1 uncultured Ilumatobacteraceae bacterium | reverse complement strand
CCGGGCACTCCTACGGTGGACCCATGTCACTGCGAGGGTTCTTCCGGGCGCTGATCCGCCCGGCCGAGACGCGGCGATCGTCCGCGCACTCCGGCGATCAACTCGCCGACGAGGTCCGCGAGACGATGGGACCGCTCGCCGGCGGCTCCGGAGCCGGGGGTGGCCGCATGACGGGTTCGTCGGTCTTCCGTCACCTCGAGGGCCGCGACCGCAGCTGACCGGACGCCGACCCGACACCGGGGCCGTCCTAACATGTGCAGCCATGTTGACGATGAAGCGCGAACGCATCGACGAGTGGGTGGCGAGGGACTTCCCGGGCGAGACGGTCCACAGCCACCTCCTCGCCAATCAGTTCTCGCCGCAGTACTCGGCCCCGACGAGCCACACGATCTCGTCCGGCGACTTCGGCGACCGAGATCGAGCCGCGTTCGTGGAGTCGTTGGAGCTCGACCCGGAGAAGAAGATCGGTTCCCTGGCGCAGTTCACCGTCTACGCCCTCACCGATCGACAGTTGTGCATCGCCACCCGTGGAGGTTTCCGGGACCGCCCGAAGGAACTCCTCCACGCCGGGCCGCTCGAGGGGCTCACGGTGCATTGGTACGACGGTCGGGTCGAGGCCGGCAACCAGTTCCGTCACTTCGTGTCCGTCTTCGCCGATGGCATGTGGCGGGCCGACCGCACAGGGGTCAAGACCCTCGGCCGGGTTCCCAAGACCAACGCCCATCAGTTCACCGAAGCTCTGGGCGCGGCCGCCATCGAGGTGACCTGACCTACGCCCCTGCCTCAGATGGCGAAGACCCGGCGGGCGTTGCCGCCGAGGAAGAGATCGCGGGTCTCGTCGTCGAGGTCGAGCCGGTCGAGGTCGTCCAGGCACTTGGTCGGGGTGATCATCGGGTAGTTGGTGCCGAACAGCACCTTGCTGCGGCCGTTCGTCCGGAGGTAGTCGACCAGGGGCTGGGGATACCGCCGAGCGGTGTAGGCCGAGGTGTCGATGTAGACGTTCTCGTGCTTGGTGGCCACGTCGATCGCCTCCTCGATCCACGGGTAGCCGATGTGGCCGCCGACGATCCGGAGCTCGGGAAAGTCGAGGGCGACCCGGTCGAGGTAGATCGGCCGGCCCACCTCGGACGACATGAGCGGGCCGGTGTGGCCGATCTGGGTGCAGAACGGTACGTCGAGCTCACAGCACGCCACGTAGACGGGATAGAAGCGGCGGTCGGTCGGGGGAGCTTCCCAGAGCCACGGCAGCACTCGAATGGCGACGAACCCGAGTTCCTCGATGCAGCGCCGGATCTCTCGAACCGCGTCCATCGGGCGACTGATGTCGACCGACCCGACTCCGACCAGCCGGTCGGGAGCCTCGGACACGAACGCCGCCACCTCGTCGTTGGAGATCATGGTCCGGTGTGGTGCAGACCAGGCGCTGATCAAGGCTCTGTCGACGCCGCCGCGATCCATCACGCCGATGGTGGCGGACACCGGCAGCTCCTCGGCCGGCATCTCCGA
>CAYGLH010000605.1:0-1512 GCA_964350535.1 uncultured Ilumatobacteraceae bacterium | reverse complement strand
AGAAGGCCGGTCGCTGCGCGTGGGGGACGTAGTACGGCGAGCCCGCGGTGGCGCCCGACGTGTGCGTCGAGTTCATCCTTGCGGGCCTGGGGATCTCACGCCACAGCCGGTGACCGCGCGACGCGCGAAAGGTCGCCGGAGCGCAGCGCGGAGGCGCGGACATGTCGCCGCGGGTCTCGATCGGAGCCATCTCGGCGAGGGAATCCGGGTTTCCCCGGGGGAACTGGAAGTTCCCCGAGTTCCGTGGTCGTTGGACGAGATGACCAACGACGAGAAAGGCACGATCGACATGGGACGACCCACGACCCACACCGAGACCACGACCACCTCCCGGCACCACCGATGGCGCGCGCTGCTCGCGGGCGCAGCGATCGTCGCGGTCGGTGCGACCAGCGCACCGTTCGCGACTGCTGCGTCGGCGTCCACCGTGCCCGAGGCGGTGGTGGACGCGAGCACCGACCCCACGGTGGAGGCCGCCATCGACCAACTGCGCGCCAGCGGCCTGTGGAGCGACACCGACGGACCGGTCGACATCGACCCGGCGACGCTCGAGGAGCTCGCAGGCGAGTTCGGCATCACCCTCTTCAACGCCTTCGTCGACAAAGGGGTCTCGCTGGGGACCGACGAGCTCCTGAGGCTGTTGGGTTACGACTCCCAGACGGAGATGAAGCAGGCTCTCGACGAGATCCGCGCGTCACTCGACCAGCTCAACGCCCAGGTCCAGCACATCTCCGAACAGCTCGAACAGGTCCTCGACGGCCAGGACCGGGCCAACTTCTACGGCTCCTACACCAAGGCCGGCAAGGCGGCCGGCCGGCTGTCGATCGCCCTCGCATCGGTGAGCGCCTGGCAGGCAACGGGCGCGCAGCCGTCGCAGGCGGACGTGGCGGCCATGCGCACCGTCGTGCTCGAGGCGATCAGCGACCTCACGTTCGTGGCGACGAACAGCGTCACCGGCACGATCCCGTTGATGATGCGCGCCGTCGAGCCCGGCGACGTCTCCGACCTGGACGCCTGGCTCGACGACGTCGACGTGACCCGCAACGACTACCGAGCCGTGTTGGCCCAGGGCCTGACCACCCTCGACCTGCTGAGTGCATTCGACGAGGGTGGCACCGTGCGCTCCGACCTCGACGCCCTGCTGCCGGTCGCCGCGAACGCCGTGGAGACCATGTACGCATACGGACTCGACGTCGACGGGCCCGGCGGCGAACCGTTCGCCCAGGCGCGCCACAGCGACACCATGCTCGCCGCCTGGCGGGCATCCCTGACCGCCGCCGAGCGTGCGGTCTGGACGCAGACCACCAACCCGAACAACAACAGCTCGGCGGCGCTCCGTCGCGACGTGGTCGAACCCGTCCTCGCCAAGATGGCCGCCACCTGGCGGCCCAGCCTGCACGGCGGCCAGACCCTGGAGCAGTGGATGAACGAGCGCGGGCTGCCCACCTCGGTCGTCTACACCGACTCGTTCTGGATCGACAAGATCACGACGGGCGGAGGGCTCGCCCGGTA
>CAYGLH010000604.1:0-1517 GCA_964350535.1 uncultured Ilumatobacteraceae bacterium | reverse complement strand
CGATGAAATACACCCACCACGGGCCAATGCGTGTCGACAACGCGAAGCCGACGAGTGCTGCACTCATGGCGAAGGCAGCACGAATGAAGAACCAGCTCCGGTAGCTACCAGCGAGGTTCGCATCCGAGCCGCAGTCGACACGCCACCCCATCACTCGGCCGGCAACCTGGCCAGCAATCCCAGCGGCCAACGTGATGGCCACCGCGACGCCGGTGGGTGGGTCGTCCAGCTCGATGCTGCCGCGGACCAGGACCGCAACGACGGTGATGGCGAGGAGTGCCAGGCAATACGCGACGAACAACATGCGAAGCAGCTTCAGTTCAGTTGCACCGGTCTGCCTGGCCACTCGCCGAATCGCGAGTGTCGGAGCAATCGCGTATGGAAGAAGCAGGACCCATCTGAGCTTCCAATCGGGATCCGATTCGGCAGCCCCGGGGAGCGTCGACGGCAAGGTCGCATCCGACGGTGCCAACACCTCAGCCCACGCCCCACCGGAGCGATCCGGTTCCGATGGATCCCCCGGAAACACCGTCTCGCCGATGCGGGCGCCTGCGTGTTGTGGAGAGCCAACCTTCTGGCTTGCCGTGCGGGAGCCGTACTGGCTGAGATCGATCCGCAATTCAGAGACGACCCGGTCCGCATGACCGACCTTGTCGAACGGACCGGATCCGAAGAGCGACGCGCTGATCCGGCGGCCATCCTTCAGCACCAGCTGGATCCCGGCTCCGAAGAGCTTGCCGTACGCAGGCGGCGGCTCGACCGCCTGCACGTCTGACCAGTCGACCTTGTACCGCCGAAAGACGTTTCGTACGAGGATCCCACCCGGCCCCGACCAGATGCCTTGCCTGAGGATGCCGATGGTCGCCCATAACAGCAGCACGGATGCCGGCGCAGCGATCATGCGCTCCACTGAGGTCGGTGGGTCGTCAACGCTCGAGTCAGACACGAACAGTGCGCTGATCACCCACCAAGTGGCCACAACGGTACCCCGAGGCCCGGATCGCACCCAGTCGACGCTGGCATCCCACAGACGCCGGTAGCTCGCAAGGGGGCCGGCTCTGCGGACGCAGGCGCAGGACCTCAGCTGTGTGCGAGGGGAGCGGTGACGAGGCGGTTCATGCTGACGCCCTCCTCGGCGCCGGCCAGGGCGAGCTCTCGATGCAGCGACTCGGGAACGCGGACGTTGAACCTGCCCGAGTAGCGCCGATCGGCGATCGGTTCCGGCACGGGTTCACCAGTTGCCTCGAGATCAGCAACAACCTCGACGACGAGATCGACCAACCCCCGGAGGGCCTCGGCCTGATCCACGTCGAGCCACGACAGGGACGGGAACTCCACGACGGTGGCGACGTACTCGCCGTCCTCACCAGACCACGAGACTCGGTACGTGTAGTGCTTGGTGTCGGTCACTCCTGCTCCTCCTTCAGCTTGTCGATTGCCTTCAGCACCTGGCGCACCTGGTACGGCTTCGCCTGGCCGCCCTTCGACCTCTGGATGTTGACCCGAGGGTCGCCGGC
>CAYGLH010000603.1:1178-1522 GCA_964350535.1 uncultured Ilumatobacteraceae bacterium | reverse complement strand
ACGTCTTCCTCACCCTCACCGGCAAGCACGTCGCGTCCGACGAGACCGATGACGAGGAGTACCCCGACCGCGAGCGCGTCGACGCAGGTGCACCCGCACAGGAGGTGTCCGCATGACCAATATCGCCACGACCCCAGCGACCGCCCGTCCCGAGGCGCCACCCGAGCCGACCAGTGGCGTCGTCTGGGCCATCCGCGACTCGTGGACCGAGGCGACGCGCCACCTGCGGATCATCCCCCGCAACATCGAGCTGCTGATCTTCGCGGTCATCCAGCCGATCATGTTCGTGCTGCTGTTCGTCTACGTCTTCGGCGGGGCGATCTCGGCACCGGGCTTCTCGAACT
>CAYGLH010000603.1:0-1168 GCA_964350535.1 uncultured Ilumatobacteraceae bacterium | reverse complement strand
CAGACCGTCGTGTTCGGTTCGTCGTTCACGGCGCTCGGCATCGCCGAGGACATGCAGAAGGGCTACATCGATCGGCTGCGATCCCTGCCGATGTCGAGGTCGGCGGTGCTCGTCGGTCGCACGGTGTCCGACTTCGTGCGCAACTGCATCACCTTCGCGGTGATGCTGATCGTGGCGTTCGCCATCGGGTTCCGCTTCGAGGGGTCGCTCCTGGCCGCTCTGTGGGCGACCCTGCTGCTGCTCGGCTTCAGCTACGCCCTGTCGTGGGTCCAGGCGCTGATCGGGCTGAGCGTCAAGTCGACCGAGGCGGCGAACTCTGCGGGGTTCATCTGGATGTTCCCGATGACCTTCGTGTCGTCGGCGTTCGTCCCGCCCGAGACGATGCCGGGCTGGCTCCAGCCGATCGCCGAGCACAACCCGTTCACGGTGGTGACCGACGCCTCCCGCGCCCTGTACAACGGGCTGCCGGTCGGCAACGACGCGTGGATCACGCTGGCCTGGTCGATCGGCATCACCGCCGTGTTCGCCGGACTCTCGATCCGCAAGTTCACCAACTCCACCGTCGCATAGCACCTGTTACATCGGGGTCTGACCCCGTTGTGACAGGTTGGGGCTAGATGAGGAGTTGGACGATCACCAGCTTCAGGATCATCGCCATCGGGAAGACCAGGGCGTAGCCCGTGTCGATCCGTTCGTCGCCTTCGGCGCGCTCGGCGGCGAAGGCGAGCACGGCGGGTTGGGTCTGGATGCCCGCGATCATGCCGGCTGCCTCGACGGGGTCGCGGCGCAGGATCCGTACGAACGCGGTCGCGGCCAGCGCCGTGACGACGGTGGCGATGACGCCCGCGATCGCCAGCTTGGCCCCCACGCCGGTCCCCACCGCATCGGCGAAGGTCGCGCCCGATCGGATGCCGACCCCGCCGAGGAACAGCGACACGCCGAGCTGGCGGATCGTCAGGTTCGCGGCGTAGGGGAGTTGCCACGTGAACGGGCCGGTGCGATGCAGCGTGCCGAGCACGAGTGCGGCGATCAACGGTCCGCCGCCGAGTCCGAGGAGCACCTCGCCACCGCCCGGCAGCGGGATGGCGATCTGGGCGACGAGCAGGCCGATCGCGAGGCCGGTGGCGAACCCGAGCGCGTCGACCTCGCTGAGGCTGCGGTCGGAGTC
>CAYGLH010000602.1:270-1532 GCA_964350535.1 uncultured Ilumatobacteraceae bacterium | reverse complement strand
AGCCTGGCGCCGATCGAGATGATCGCCCCGGAGGGGTCGATCGTCAACGCTGTGTCGCCGCAGCCGTGCACCGCGCGGCACGTGGTGGGGATGTTCCTCCCCAACGCCCTGCTCAAGGCGCTCGCCCAGGTCCGCCCCGAGTCGGCGATGGCCGAGGGATCGGGCGCGGTCTGGACGATGCAGGTCAGCGGCAACCACGACGACGGCAGTCCGTTCATCACCGCGATGTTCACCTACGCCGGCGGTGTCGGTGCCCGGTCGACCAAGGCCGGTCTCGACGCCTGCTCGTATCCCACCGGTGTCGCCGCCGTGCCGATCGAGGTGGTCGAGGCGTCGGCGCCGATCCGCTTCCGCCAGAAGGCGCTGCGCCCGGGTTCGGGTGGCGCGGGTCGCACGACCGGCGGGCTCGGGCAGACGATCGAGTTCTCGGTCGACACGACCCGCGACTGGCAGCTCAACGCGGTGACCAGCCGGCTCAAGGAACCGCCGCAGGGCATCTTCGGCGGTGAGCCGGGCGAGTCCGGCACGTTCTCCGTCAACGGTGAGGCGGTCACGACCCAGGCCCGCGTCACGCTCGACCCCGACGACGTCGTCCGACTCGACCTCCCCGGAGGCGGCGGCTACGGCCCACCTGTCACATCGGGGTCTGACACCTTTGTGACAGGTTCAGCGTCCGACTCCCCGACACCGGAGGCCACCGCATGACCATGCTCGACCCCGCGCTCCTCGCCGACCTGGAGGCGTCGATCGCCGACGTCGCGCACGCCGAGACCCTGCCGCCGGCGCTCTACACCGCCCCGGAGGTGCACGCCTTCGAGCGCGATGCGATCTACGCCACCGAGTGGCTGTGCGTCGGACGTGCGGAACGGATCCCGGAGCCGGGCGACTGGTTCACGGTCACGATCCACGAGGAGCCGATCATCATCGCTCGCGACAAGCAGGGTGAGGTGCGGGCGATGTCGGCCGTGTGCCAGCACCGGGCGATGCAGGTCTGCGACGGCGAAGGCAACTCGAGCACGTTCAAGTGCCCGTACCACCACTGGAACTATGCGCTCGACGGCCGTCTGCTCGGTGCGCCGGCGATGGAGCGCACCGCCGACTTCGCCAAGGCCGACTACGGGTTGCCGGCGCTGGCGGTCGAGGTGTGGCAGGGGTTCGTGTTCGTCAACCTCGATCCCGACGCCGAACCGCTGGGCCCGACGCTGACCCGCTACGAGCCGTTCCTCGAGAACTACCACCTCGCCGATGCCGTCTGCCCGGGC
>CAYGLH010000602.1:0-260 GCA_964350535.1 uncultured Ilumatobacteraceae bacterium | reverse complement strand
CGTGGAGGGCTTCGGTCCGAGCAGCATGAGCGAGTTCCCCGGGCCGTGGGACGATGACTCGAACGTGATCTTCCGCGTCGGTGGCTACACCCACATGGATGGTGGGTTCAACGCCACCCACCACTCGATCATGCCGGTGTTCCCCGACCTCACCGACGAGGAGCGCACCCGCTCCACGTTCGCGCTGATCCCGCCGACCCTGTGCTTCGGGACCGCGCCCGACCAGTGCTTCTTCTTCCTCGTCCGACCGACCGGTCCGG
>CAYGLH010000601.1:0-1540 GCA_964350535.1 uncultured Ilumatobacteraceae bacterium | reverse complement strand
GCCGCACTGCGCTCGCTCGGGGCGACGCGCGTCTACCTCGCCGGCCGCAAGCAGGACATCGACGGCGTCGACGAGGAGGTCGGCATGGGCAGCGACGTCCTCGACGTGCTCACCAGGGCACTCGACGAGTTGGGAGTGAAGTGATGACCGACCGGGCGACGATCCCGAACCTCGCCGAGCACGACCTCGGCACCGTCGACACGACCGGGGATCCGGCGGCGTGGGCCGACGCCGTGCAGGCGCAGACCGGCTCCGCCGCCGACGAGCTCGAGTGGACCACGCCGGAGGGGATCGAGGTGCCCGTGGCGTACGGCGCCGACGACCTCGGCGGCATCGACTTCCTGCACACCTATCCGGGCATCACGCCGTACCTGCGCGGCCCCTACCCGACGATGTACGTCAACCAGCCGTGGACGATCCGCCAGTACGCCGGGTTCTCCACCGCCGAGGAGTCGAACGCCTTCTACCGGCGCAACCTGGCGGCCGGCCAGAAGGGCCTCTCGGTCGCCTTCGACCTCGCCACCCACCGTGGCTACGACAGCGACCACCCGCGCGTCGCCGGCGACGTCGGCATGGCCGGCGTGGCGATCGACTCGATCCTCGACATGCAGCAGCTCTTCGACGGGATCCCGCTCGACGAGATGAGCGTGTCGATGACCATGAACGGCGCAGTGCTCCCGGTGCTGGCGCTGTACATCCTCGCCGCCGAGGAGCAAGGCGTTGCGCCGAAGCAGCTCGCGGGCACGATCCAGAACGACGTGCTCAAGGAGTTCATGGTCCGCAACACCTACATCTACCCACCCGAGCCGTCGATGCGGATCATCTCGGACATCTTCGCCTTCACGTCGGCCGAGATGCCCCGCTTCAACTCGATCTCGATCTCCGGCTACCACATGCAGGAGGCCGGGGCGACCGCCGACCTCGAGCTCGGGTACACGCTGTCCGACGGCGTCGAGTACCTGCGCGCCGGCGTCGACGCCGGGCTGGACATCGATGCGTTCGCGCCGCGGTTGTCGTTCTTCTGGGCGATCGGGATGAACTTCTCGATGGAGGTCGCCAAGATGCGGGCGGCACGTCTGCTCTGGGCGAAGCTCGTCAGCGAGTTCGGTCCGAAGAACGACAAGTCCCTGTCGCTGCGCACGCACTCGCAGACGTCGGGGTGGTCGCTCACCGCCCAGGACGTCTACAACAACGTCGTGCGCACCTGTGTCGAGGCGATGGCCGCCACCCAGGGGCACACGCAGTCGCTGCACACCAACGCGCTCGACGAGGCGCTCGCCCTGCCCACCGACTTCAGCGCTCGCATCGCCCGCAACACCCAGCTCTTCCTGCAGCACGAGTCGGGCACCACCCGGGTGATCGATCCGTGGGGTGGCTCGTACTACATCGAGCGGCTCACGGCCGAGGTCGCCGAGGCGGCGTGGCGCCACATCCAGGAGATCGAGCAGGCGGGCGGCATGACGGCTGCGATCGAGGCCGGCATCCCCAAGATGCGCATCGAAGAAGCTGCGGCCCGCACGCAGGCACGGATCGACTCCGG
>CAYGLH010000600.1:0-1550 GCA_964350535.1 uncultured Ilumatobacteraceae bacterium | reverse complement strand
CTCGTCGGTCGTGAGCAGCTGCATCACGATCTCCATGTACTCCTCGAGCAGCGGGCGCATCTGCGGCGGCTCGAGGCCGAGCATCGCGGCGTCGGTCGGTAGGGCGCCGGGCCCCACGCCGAGCATGATCCGGCCGCGCGTGAGGTGGTCGAGCAGCACGATCCGCTCGGCGACCCACAGCGGGTTGTGGTACGGCAGCGACACGACGCCGGTGCCGAGCTTGATGTTCCGGGTACGGGCTGCGGCCGCCATCATGAAGATCTCGGGCGAGGCGATGATCTCGCTCCCGGCCGAGTGGTGCTCGCCGATCCACGCCTCGTCGAAGCCGAGCCGGTCCATGTGCTCGATCAACGCCAGGTCGGTCTCGAGCGACAACGTCGGGTTGTGCTCGGGTGGGTGGAACGGCGCCATGAAGGTGCCGAATCGCATGCGCATGACTGGATCCCCTCTCCAGGTTGTCACCCGCCCCCTGTGGTGTCAGCCCGACCCTACGCGCCAGGGGTCGGCGGTGCGAGAGTCAGGCGGACCAGCGCTGGAGGCCCTGCATGCCGTATTGCTTCAGCACGAGCGCCCGGGTGGGCGTCACCGCCATGAACGCGGTGCCCGGTGAATCGTCGGGTCCGCCCGGCGCGAACGCGTCGAGGTCGTAGTCGAACACGCCCGTCCACAGCCGTCGCTTGGTGTCGAGGTCGTCGTGGACCTCGGCGGTGCCCCACAATTCGACCCCGTCGCCGACCTCGGTGACCTGCCAGTGCAGCGCCACGTTCGGGTTGGCCGCGACGTTGCGGGCCTTGGTCGAGTCGGTGCCGACCATCGACCACAGCGTGTCGCCTTCCCAGCACGGGTGCACCGGGACCACGTCGGGAGCGCCGTCGGCGCCGACGGTGGCGATGTGCGCCCACGGGCTGAGCGCGGCGGCGAACGCCTTCACGCCGTCGAGGTCGATGTCGTTGCTCATGGATGGCTCCTTGTCGAAGTGAAGCGGCCGAAGTCATGCGGCCGACGTGATGCGGCCGACGTGATGCGGCCAGCGCGACGCGGCTGCGTGGTACTTACCGCTGCGAGGAGACTACGTAGACGCCGGCGACGTGGTCGGCTCGGGCCGCTGCGCCGTCCGCGCCAGTGCCGCAGGGATGGCGATCGACTCGGCGAAGCGGGCGGCGAGCGGGCCGACCATCGCCGTGATCAGCACGTAGGCGGCGGCGATCGCCCCGAGCTCGGGGCCGTCGACGAGGCTCGACCCGAGGGCAGCGATGACGATCGAGAACTCGCCGCGCGCCACGAACACCGCTGCGGCGCGCTTGCGGCCCATCAGGCCGGAGCCGCGCTGCCCGGCGGCGTACCAGCCGGTGAGGTACTTGGTGACGATCGTGATGGCGGCGAGCACGGTCGCCGGGAGCAGCGCGTCGAGCAGGTCGCTCGGGTCGATCTGGAACGAGAAGAACAGGAAGAAGGTGGCGGCGAAGAGGTCGCGCAGCGGCGAGATGAGCTCGGTCGACCGGTGGCCCACCTCGCCCGACAGTGCGAGCCCGACGAGGAAGGCGCCGATC
>CAYGLH010000599.1:0-1555 GCA_964350535.1 uncultured Ilumatobacteraceae bacterium | reverse complement strand
GCAGCTCCCGCCACGACCCACTTTCGTGACACGACGCAGATCCTTCCCTTCGTCTTCAGGCTCTTGTTCTACGCCTCCGGTGTGCTCTTCAGCGTCGAGGCCTACACCGATGCGCGGTGGGCCCAGATCCTGTTCGTGTGCAACCCGATCTACTGCTACATCACGTTTGCACGATGGTGCTTCGTCGGCGGAGACCTCGACCCGTGGATCGTGGTCTCCGGCGTGGTCTGGGCGGTGCTGATCCTCCTGGTCGGTTTCGTCTGGTTCCGCGCCGCTGAGGAGCGATATGCCCGTGACTAGCCCGACTGCGCCGACCGGACAGGTCTCGAGCGACGGCAGCAGCGTCCCACTCAGCGTGATCGTCCGCGATCTCGACGTCAGGTACCGCGTCTACGAGGAGCAGTCCCTCAGCGCTCGTGAGCTCATCGCTCGCGGCTTCCGAACGCGACGCTCGACGACGATCGAGGCGCTCAACGGTGTGTCGTTCGACGTGCACATCGGCGAGGCCGTCGGCATCGTCGGTTCGAACGGGTCAGGAAAGTCCCCGCTCCTTCGAACGGTCGCCGGCCTCCAGTCCAAGGCTGCGGGAACGGTGATGACGCGCGGTGAGGTGCAACTGCTCGGCGTCGGCGCGGCGCTGAAGCCACTCCTCTCGGGCAACCGGAACGTGGTGCTCGGCGGGCTCGCGATGGGATTGCCGCGGGAGCAGATCGAACAGCTACTTCCGGGCATTGCCCAGTTCTCCGGCCTCGGCGATGCGATGACGCGACCGCTAAACACGTACTCCTCGGGGATGCGTGCGCGGCTCGCATTCTCGATCGCCACCCTTCGCGTTCCCGATGTGTTGTTGATCGACGAGGCGCTCGCCGTGGGCGACAAGGAGTTTCGCGCCAAGAGCCTCGAACGCATCAACGAGATCCGTGAGCAGGCTGGGACCGTGCTGATGGTGACACACAACCTTTCCGAGGTCCGTGCCACATGCACGCGGGCCGTGTGGCTCGACCGCGGAAGTCTCCGCGCCGACGGACCCGTCGACGCGGTGCTCGATCGGTACGAGCACTCGGCGTGAGCACGCCCGAGCGGGCGATGGCGCGCTTTCGCCTCCATGACCAACCCGGCGCGACGCCGTCGAGACGACGAGGAGCAGGATGATGGACAACACACTCGCGGAGGCGATTCGCCGCGCCGTTCGAGTCGACCGCCCGGAAGCGTCGATCCTCGAACCCGAGGTCGCCCAGAGGATCTTGACGGATCTGAAACGACGCACTCTCACCGACCGCAACGCTGCGGCCTTTGCGCCGACCGTCCAGTCGCTCGTGAGCTCGGGCTACGCAGACCGGGCCGCCGAAGTCCTGTTCGACCAGCTCACCGGTCCACAAGTGCGGTCGATGAAGGCGGTGTCGATCGCGATGGTCCAACGCAGCCTCGACGTCTGCCTCTACGAGGCGTTCCGTCACGGCGACCCGCTCAGGATCGACCGGGCGGATGGGGTGCTCGACGCCCTCATCGCGGACATGAGCGACCCGCTGTCGCCCGTGACGCTGGCCGAGGCGAC
>CAYGLH010000598.1:0-1556 GCA_964350535.1 uncultured Ilumatobacteraceae bacterium | reverse complement strand
GATCGGTGGGATCTTCGAGGAGACGAGCTTCAGCGCCGATGAGATCCCGCAGGCGGTGGTGACGATGTCCCTGCTGGCTGGTGTGCTCATGCTCGTGCTCGGCCTGCTCGGCCTGGGCAAGGTCGTCAACTTCGTGTCCAACGCCGTGATGACAGGGTTCGTGATGGGGGTTGCGATCTTGATCATGGTCGGCAAGTTCGGCGAGATCGTGGGCTACGACCCGGATGGGTTCGACAACAAGCTCGTCAGCGCAGCGGACATCGTGGTCCATCCGGGGCGCTGGGATGCGACCACCGCTGCGGTCGGGCTCGGCACGATCGGCGCGGCGTTCGCGCTGAAGGCGATTCCGGCGCTCGAGCGATATGCACTCGTTGTCGTCGTCGCCCTCGGCACCGCCGTGGTGTGGATCGCCGGGATCGACACCGAGATCATCTCGGACACCGCCACCATCGACAGCGGGTTGAGCGCGTTGCCGATCCCGGACAGCCTCGAGGTTCTTCCCGACCTGTCGATGATTCCCGACCTCACCATGGGCGCCATCGCGATCGCCATCGTGGCGCTCGCACAGGGCGCCGGGATCCGCCATGCCTTCCCCAATCCGGACGGCTCGCGGGCAAGTGCGTCGCGGGACTTCCTGGGTCAAGGCGTCGGCAACATCGCGGGCGCGTTCTTCCAGGCCGCACCGACAGGTGGTTCATTGTCGCGCACCGCCGTCAGCGCCGACGGAGGCGCGAGCAGTCGCCTCGCCGGACTCATCGCCGCTGCCTCGGTCGTCGTCCTCGTCGTCGCATTCGGCCCCGTGGTCGGCCGCATCCCCGAAGCGGTGATCGGCGGACTGCTGTTCGTGATCGGCGTCGAGCTCGTTCTCGGCCGGCTTCCGGACGTCCGCCTCGTGTGGCACGCCGGGGGTCGGGCGACGACCTTGTTCGTGTCGACGCTGGCGCTGACGTTGGTCGTGCCGCTGCAATGGGCGATCGTTGTCGGCGTCGTGCTGTCGCTGCTCGCCTACATTGCGGCGAGCGGTCGGTCCGCACGTCTCCGGCGCCTCACACGTGACGATCAGGGATGGATGCTCGTGGACGACATCCCAGCGATCCTCCTGGGCGACGAACCGTTGTTGCTGCGCTACACCGGGCCGGACTTCTTCGCCGTCGTCTCGTCGATCGGCGAACAGTTGCCGGACCCCGACCCGGCCGACCCCGGAGTCCTGGTGCTCGACCTCGGCGAGCAGCGCCACTACTCGAGCACCATGCTCAAACACTTGCGCGACTATGTCGAGAAGCTCCAGAACGCGGGCAGCGCATTCGTCCTCGTCCAGGTGGACGACGACCAGCGGGCGGTTCTCGACCGCGCGAGACTCACCGAACTCATCGGCGCCGACAACCTGCTCCCCCACGATCCGCACATCGACACGGTGTTGGATCGGGGCCTCCGACGCGCCTCCGACATCGCTGAGATCCAACGTTCGCTCAACAGCCGCGAGACGTGAGCGACTCCGGCCTGGCCGGTGCCGGCGTGGACGAATTGGGCCTCGTACCGACCCGATTCGTGCCCAC
>CAYGLH010000597.1:0-1563 GCA_964350535.1 uncultured Ilumatobacteraceae bacterium | reverse complement strand
GCGCTGGAGCGTGCCGAGGTCGACGGCGGGCGGGTCCACGGTGGTGAACGGGTGCTCGCCAACGAGTTCCCCGACGCGGCGTACGTCCGCCCGGCGATCGTCGAGATGCCCGAGCAGACCGACATCGTCCGCGAGGAGACCTTCGCCCCGATCCTCTACGTCCTGCGCTACGGCGAGCTCGACGAGGCGATCGCGCTCCACAACGACGTGCCGCAGGGGCTGTCGTCGTGCATCTTCTCCACCGACGTGCGCGAGACCGAGACGTTCCTGTCCGCGGTCGGGTCCGACTGCGGCATCGCCAACGTCAACATCGGACCGTCAGGGGCGGAGATCGGTGGGGCGTTCGGCGGCGAGAAGGACACGGGAGGCGGCCGCGAGAGCGGGTCCGACGCCTGGAAGGGCTACATGCGCCGCCAGACCGCCACCGTCAACTACTCGCGTGAGCTGCCCCTCGCCCAGGGCATCGTCTTCGACATCTGAGCGTCCCCCATCGAGGGTGCGCTCGCGGTCGCGCGGACCGGGCGCGGACACCCGCCGGACCGTCCACCGCCGGGTGTCGCTCCGGTCATACGTCGGCGACGGGGCCGTGCGAAGCTGACTTCGGTCGAACTCGCCGAACACTCGCCGACACAGGGGGCTCACACATGACCCAGGAACTCCAGATCGAGACACCAGACGTCGACGTCGTCGTCGTCGGAGCCGGGTTCGCCGGCCTCTACCAGCTCTACAAGCTGCGCCAGATGGGGCTGACGGCCCGTTGCTTCGAAACCGCCGACGGGGTGGGCGGTACCTGGTACTGGAACCGCTATCCGGGGGCCCGCTGCGACATCCAGAGCATCGACTACTCGTACAGCTTCGACCCGGAGCTGGAGGAGGAGTGGACCTGGAGCGAGCGCTACGCCACGCAGCCCGAGATCCTGCGCTACGTCAACTACGTCGCCGACAAGCACGACCTGCGACGCGACGTCACGTTCTCCACGCGCGTCGACTCCGCGACGTGGGACGACGCCGCCCAGCTGTGGCGCATCGAGGTGTCGGGCGTCGGCGACCCCCGGTCGCTCGAGCCCGACCACACCGACCCGGGGCACGCCGGCGCCGAGTCGGTGACCGCCCGGTTCTTCGTGATGGCCACGGGCTGCCTGTCGATCCCGAAGATCCCCGACATCGCGGGCACCGAACGCTTCGCGGGCGACGTCTACTTCACGAGCAGCTGGCCACACGACGGTGTCGACTTCACCGGCAAGCGCGTCGCCGTCATCGGCACCGGCTCGTCGGCGATCCAGTCGATCCCGCTGATCGCCGCCGAGGCGGAGGAGCTCACGGTCTTCCAGCGGACCCCCAACTACTCGTTCCCGGCGCACAACGGTCCGGTGCGTCCGGAGAAGATGGCCGAATACACCGGTCGGCGCGACGAGTACCGCGAGGAGGCCCGCTGGTCGCAGGCGGGAGTGACGCTGCCGATCAGTGAGGTCGGGATCCTCCAGATGGAGGAGGAGGACCGCGAGCGGCTGCTGGCCGAGATCTGGGAGGAGGGTGAGCTGTTCTCGGCGGCGATCAGGTTCA
>CAYGLH010000596.1:0-1573 GCA_964350535.1 uncultured Ilumatobacteraceae bacterium | reverse complement strand
CTCTAGCCAGGTCGTTGCGCTTGCAACGATCCACCGTCTAGCCTGAAGCCACAACCCATCGTCTGACCGGACGCCGACCGGAGCCGAGAGGCCACCATCGGGGCTAGCACCATCGGACTCGTAGAGAACCCAAGGAGGTTCACCGTGTCCATCCGTGCCAAGTTCGAGGCCGCTCGTGATCGAGCCGCCGCCCTCGCCGCTCAGGACGAGCGCACCGAGGCAGAAGAGCAGGAACTGACCGATCAGCTCGACCGAGCCGAGTCCCTCAAGAAGGATCTCGACGCCGAGACCGAGCGGGAAGCCCGACTCGACGCCCTCGCCGAAGTGTCCCGCTCCGTCGCCATCCCCGGCGTCGAGCGCAACGCACCGGCCGCCACCGAGGCTCCCGAGCTGACCGCAGGCGAGTTCCTGACCCTCAGCTACGAGCACCTCTACGGCGGCATGTCCGAGAGTGAGTTCAAGGACCGCGCCGGCCGCTACATCGACCGCGCCCAGTCCGACACCTCCGATGTCGCTGGCATCATCCCCGAGTCCATCGTCGGGCCCATCATCGACACCAGCTCGGCGCGACGGAAGGTCTTCGACAGCTTCACCGCCAAGACGATGCCGATGAAGGGCAAGACCTTCGAGCGGCCCTACGTGACGCAGCACGTCAGCATCGGCACCCAGGCCGACGAAGGTGACGACCTCGCGACGCAGGCGTACACCGTCGACTCGACCACGGTCACGAAGGCCACCCAGGGTGGCTACCTCAGCCTCCCCCGCCAGGTCATCGACTGGTCCGAGCCGGGCGCAGTCGACGCCGTCGTGATGGACTTCATCAAGACGTACAACCGTTGGACCGAGGGTCTCGCGGTCACCTTCCTGGAGGCCCTGCCGGCCGCCACGACGCCGTGGGCCGAGTCCGACACCGCAGACGTGGTCAGCTCCTACGTCAACGCCGTGGTCGCGGTGTACGACGCAGCCGACGACGACGACCTGCCGGTCACCATCTGGCTGTCGATGGACGCCGCAACGGACCTCACCGTCCCGCAGGGCTCGACCGACCGCACGCTGTGGGCCGTCGTCAAGGAAGCGCTCGACGCGCTCGACGCCGACGTCTCGTGGGTGGTCTCCACCAAGATGACCGCCGACCACCGCATCATCGGCCCGAGCGCCTACATCGAGAGCTACGAGCAGAAGCACGGGCTCCTGTCGCTCGGCACGCCGACGAACCTGAGCACGAACCTCTCGTACTCGGGCTACACGGCGTTCCACGGCGAAGAGGATCTGTTCTTCGAGATCACGGGCACCTGATGGTCACCGTCGAAGACGTCATGACGTGGGGCAAGATCGGCCCGTACGCGAACGACACCGAGGAGTACGAACTCCTCGAACGCGTCCGCGCCACGGTCGTCGAGCACATCACCGACCGCTACGAGGTGAGCCCCGCGTCTGACGTCTTCGACACCGCCGTGCTCTTGCAGTCCAGCCGACTGTGGCGCCGCCGAGACACCCCCGAAGGTGTCATCGCCTTCGACGAACTCGGCGCCGTGCGTGTGTCGCGGCTTGATCCTGACGTCCGCGAGATGCT
>CAYGLH010000595.1:0-1576 GCA_964350535.1 uncultured Ilumatobacteraceae bacterium | reverse complement strand
TGACCTCGTACGGCCCGGTGGCCTGCACGTCGGTGATCGTGGCGAGCACGCCTTGCTGGGTGCTGAGCTCGTCGCTGCGGGCGCGATCGATGCTGGTCGTGACCGCCTCGGCGTCGACCGGAGTGCCGTCGTGGAACGTGACGTCCTCGCGCAGGGTGAACACGAGCGAGGTCCCGTCCTCGGAGTACTCCCACGACTCGGCGAGCCGGGGGTTCGCCTCACCGGTGATCGAGATGTCGGTCACCGTGTCGTACACGGGCATCCAGTAGGGCGTGGAGCCCTGCGTCGGCTCTTGATGCGGGTCGAGGTTCGCCGGGTTGCCGTCGTTCGTCACCTCCATCGTCGCATCGAGATCGAACTGCGAGCGGTCGAAGTCGCCGCCGGCGGTCTCCGCACCGTCGGTCGTGTCCGCGCCGTCGGTCGTGTCGGAACCGTCGCTCGGCTCGGTGTCCTCGGTGACGGCCTCGGTGCCGTCACTCGCTTCGGTGTCCTCACTGACGGCTTCGGTGTCGTCGGACCCGTCGTCATCGTCGTCGCTGCCGCAGGCGGCGACGACGAGGCTGAACGCAGCCAGCCCGGCGACCGCCGTGCGAGCTCCGCTTCGGAGTGATGTCTTCATGAGAGTGCTCCCCCTCGAGCTGTGGATGGTGGTGGTGGTGGATGGGTGTGTTGATGGGTGTTCGGGATCAGGCCCCGTCGTCGAGCACCCAGCAGAGCGACGGGTAGCCCTTCGACTTCGGCGACGGCGGGCGGATCACGCCACGCACTCGAGTGCCGATCGCGAGATTCGACTCGTCACCTTCGAGCATCCCCAGGACCCGAGCGCCGCCCGCGTCGTCGACCTCGGCGAGGATCGTCACGTACGGGATGTCCTCGGCGCGCTCGATGGTCCGGTCGAACGGATACCAGGTCCGGGTCCACGAGTAGACCGTGCCCGTCGGGGGCAGCACCGCCCACTCGATGTCCCACGAGCCGCAGTCGCCGCACCGGTAGTGCGTCGGCCAGATCCACCGAAGGCAGGCGGCGCAGCGAGAGAGGCGGAACTCGTCGTTCGCCAAGTGCTGCCAGAACTCCTCATCAGCGTTGATACCGCCGACGATGCGTTGCTCGGGCAGTCCGCTTCCTGCGTGGTTGTCGTGCATGGCCGTCAGTCGTCGATCGAGATGGCCAGTTCCGGACAGAGTGCTGCGACTCGCTCGAGCTCGCTGCGTTCGGGCAGTTCGGCGTCGCCGCGGACGGTGCCGAAGTCGTCGTCATCGAACGCGAAGACGCTCGGCAGGAGCTCGACACAGCGCCCGTGGCCGTTGCAGAGCTCGGAGTCGATGACCACACGCATCTCAGGACGCTCCGGTGCCGACGCTCGCAGGCGCGGCCGGCAGTGAGGTCAAGCTCGCTCGATTGCTCCCGATCTGGACTCGATCGTGATCGACGGTGAAGTTGGGACACCGTTCCAGGAGCTGTCGGACGGTGGCCTCCGAGATGCTCTTGGCGAGCCAGGCACCGAGGCAGAAGTGCGTACCGACGCCCATGCCGAGGTGCTGCCCGGAACCGCGCTCCAGGTCGAACTCTCGCGGGT
>CAYGLH010000594.1:0-1577 GCA_964350535.1 uncultured Ilumatobacteraceae bacterium | reverse complement strand
GGCGTTCGGCCGCTCGCACCGGAACATGGCCGACACGAATCGGGGCGCAGATCGAGCGGTCAGCCGTAGTGGGTGGCGACGAGGTCGGGGTAGCTGCGGGCGAAGTAGTTCCACAGCTGTTCGCCGTAGGTGGTCGGCCGGTAGGTGCTCGCCATGTCGGCGACCCCACCGTCCGTCTCGTCGCGGCTCGCCATGAATCCCGCACCGGCGTGGTGAGCGCTGCCCGCCACCGCGTCGGCGAAGCGCCGGTCGAGCGGCAGCGGGTCGAGCACGGTGTCGAGCCGCGGACCGTGGAAGTAGCCGACCGAGCGTCGCGGCGCTGCTGTGATGACGCGGTGCGGCGTCGCGACGAAGTAGTTGCCGGTCATCGCCTGCAGCATCTCGCCGAGGTTGACCACGAACGAGCCCGGTACCGACGGGACATCGATCCACTCGCCGGCCTCGTTCTCGACCTGGAGACCCGGCGTTCCGTCGGTTGCCAGCAGCGTCAGGAAGCCGGCGTCGTGGTGGGCGTTCACCCCCGCCGCGCCGCGCGGTGTCGGCGGGTAGTCGATGAGCTTGGTGAGCGACATCGCGCCGTCGCCGAATGTCTCGACGAAGTGCCCGCCGGGCAGTCCGAGGCCGATGGCGAAGGTCGCCAGGAGTTCGTCGGCGAGTGCGCCGAGCTCGGCGAACCAGCGCTGCAGCACCGGACGGAAGCCGGGGACGAGGTCGTCCGGCATCCACTGGTTGGGGCCGAGGAGACGGAGATAGGCGGGCTCGACGTCCGGCGCGGCCGCCGGCCACTCGCTCCACAGGTCGATCTGCTCGCGCAGATCGGGTCGGTTGTTCGTCTGCTCGGCGCCGACGTCCTCCCAGCCACGGAAGTGCCGCGATCGGTGCTTGTCGATCAGCAGCTTCTGCTCGCGTGGCAGCGCGAAGAAGCGGTCCATCACCTCGAACACGCCGTCGGTCACCGCGCCGTCGATGCCATGGTCGACGGCCACGAAGAACCCGATGCGGTGACAGACCGAGGCGAGCTCGTCCGGGTCGACGCCGTCGATGCTGCCCCGTCCCGATCGACCGAGCGCGATGACGGGGATGTCGGCGAAGCCGGTCACACCTCCACACTACGGTCCCACCTCCGTAGGGTGGGCGTCGATGGGAGAACTCGCGGACAACCGCCGACGAACGCGCTTCGAGGCGTGGATGCTCGACTCGAACGCCGACGCGGGGCACGACATGTACGGCCACGCCAAGCAGGCGACGATCGGCGCGATGTGCGGCACGGTCGTCGAGCTGGGACCCGGTACCGGCGTCAACATGCGCTACTACGCTCCCGGCGTGCGGGTGATCGCGATGGAACCGAACCCGGGGATGCACGAGCGGTTGCGGGCACGAGCCGACGAGCACCACGTCGACCTCGACATCCGCACCTCCGGGGCGGAGTCGATCGACGCCGACGACCAATCGGTCGACGGTGTCGTCGGGACGCTCGTCCTGTGCGGCGTCGACGATCCGGCGGCCGTGCTCGGCGAGGTGCGGCGGGTGCTCCGGCCCGGCGGCGTCTACTTCTTCCTCGAACACGTCGTGGCGCC
>CAYGLH010000593.1:0-1611 GCA_964350535.1 uncultured Ilumatobacteraceae bacterium | reverse complement strand
GCAGAGCGAGTGGTACCTGGGACCGCAGGGCGAGGTGTCGTCCTTCGCGAAGGCCAACCAGGCAGCCCCCGCGCCCGACTTCGTGATGTTCAATGGCGTGGCCTTCCAGTACCTCGACCAACCGATCGAGGTCCCGACCGGCGACGACGTCCGGCTGTTCGTCCTCGACGTCGGTCCGTCGATCGACTCCTCGTTCCACATCGTCGGCACGATCTTCCACTCGGTGATCAAGGAAGGCGTCCACCTCGCCGCCGGCAACGACGGCAACTGGGGTTCGCAGGCCGTCGACCTCGCCCCGGCACAAGGCGCGGTGATCGAGCTCACGACCGCCGAGGACGGGCTCTACCCGATCGTCACCCATGCCTTCAACTTCCCCGGTCGGGGCGCACTCGGTCTGCTGCAAGCCGGCGACGGCGAGCCATGAGCGTGACGACCCCGGAGCAGGCGACCACCGCGACGGTGTCCTGGCGGTCGGTCGCCCTGCCCCGTGAGCACGGCGGCTGGGGACTCACACTCGAGCCCGTGCTGCTCGGCGTGGTCGTCGCATGGTCGGTTCCCGGTGCACTGATCGGGGTCGCAGCGTTCGCCACGTTCCTCGCGCGGACACCACTCAAGCTGGCCGCCGTGGACGCACGCCGGCACCAGTGGCGGGACCGCTCGTCGCTGGCGCTACGCATCGGGCTCGCCGAGCTGACGGTCATCGTGCTCCTCGTCGCGGCCGTCGCGACGATGGCCGGGTGGCATTGGCTCATCCCGGTCGCCGCCGCTGCGCCACTGATCGGGATCGAGCTCTGGTACGACGTGCGCAGCCGCAGCCGTCGCCTGCTGCCCGAGCTGTGCGGCGCGGTCGGCATCGCCGCCACCGCTGCGGCGATCGTCCTCGCCGACCGCGACGAGCCGGCGCTCGCAATCGCACTGTGGTTGATCCTCGCCGGACGTTCCGTCGGGTCGATCCCCTTTGTGCGCGTCCAGATCGCTCGCCTGCACGGACGCCGAGCCAGGATCCACGGCAGCGACGTTGCCCAAGCGATCGCGGTCGCAATCGCTGCCAGCGCGATCACCGCAGACGGCGGCGTTCTATTCGGGTCGCTCGCCATCGGAGTGATCGCCGGACTCCAGGTGTGGTCGGTCCGGCGGCCGCTACGACCGATCAAGGTGGTCGGCCTCCAGCAGATGGGGCTCGGCCTCGTCGTCGTCGCCGCCACCACCGTCGGCGTCCACCTCTTGTGACCAACAATGCTCGACAGAGAACTGGGAGAACCGATGAGCACCATCAACCCCGACATGCACCTCGCTGACATCGTCGTCGCCAACCCGGCCACTGCCCGCGTGTTCGAGCAGCACCGGATCGATTACTGCTGCCATGGTGATCGTCCGCTCGCGGCGGCGTGCGGCGACGCCGGTGTCGACACCGCAGAGATCGTCCGAGAGCTGGAGCACCTCGAGACGGACTCCATGGCCGAGTTACCGACGAACGACGTCGGCGCGCTGATCGGCCACATCGTGGGCACACATCACACCTACCTTCGCCGCGAGCTGCCGCGATTGCGCGTCCTGTCGGACAAGGTCCTCGCTGCCCACGGATCCGCGCACCCGGTGGTGGAGGAGGTC
>CAYGLH010000592.1:0-1612 GCA_964350535.1 uncultured Ilumatobacteraceae bacterium | reverse complement strand
ATCGGCACGATGATCGACCCGATCTTCTACAACTTCGGGCTCGCCATCTACAGCACCGCGATCGCCGACATGCCCCTCACCCCGTCCACACGCGGAGGCGTCGCCATCCCCGCCCACCTTGCGGCGCGACTTCAAGAGTTGACCGACCTCAACGATCCAGTCTTCGTCTGGGACGGCAGCAACGAACCCGAGCACTACGGCGAGCAACTCCCGATCTTCAACTGGCTCGACCCCACCACGAACAGCGACGACAGCTCAGGCGACAGTCGCGCCGACGAGATCGAAGCGAACACCATCAGAGCACTCGAGGACGCGCAACACGCCGCCAGGTCGCCAGATGATCGCGTCACCCTCGCCGTGACTACCGACGACGCTGGAAACGTCACCTGGTGGGCAACCGCCTGGACCTACCAGCCACCCACTGGCCAACAGCTGTTCTGCGTCGGAACACCCAGCGGAACACACTGCCATCCCGACGGCGCCCACGAACTCCCAACACCGGTCATCGTCCTGTCCTCGGGCGAGACCAATGGCGGGGTCACCCTGCTCGCCTCACCCGACGTCGAGTCAATCGAGGTCGTCGCGCCAGCCACTGCCCCGGCCGCGCTCGACCTCGTCGACCCCCGCACCGATTCAGGCCGACAGCTCGCCGCGTTCCCCGCTGGAGCGGGCACCTCCACGACACTCCGGGCCACCGTCGGTGGCGAGACGACTGAGACGACCTTCGACCTGATTCCACCAGGCGCGCCACACAGCACCAACGCCCTGGTCGACCTGACACCATCCCCGCACCTCGAACTACACGGCCCGACCGAACTCGCCGGCGGTTAAGAACGGGCCGATCGCCAAGACTCCCCCAACGTCGAAACGCACATAAGCCGCATCAACCCGGCAACCCACGCGCCACCCATCGCGGCACGTCCGGCTCGGGTGTGGTCACTCGGTATTGCTCGCGAGACGGCGGTCGGGCTGAGCGCTGCGCTCGTTCAGTTGATCGATCCCCGCTCGACGATCCACTGCGTCGGCTGCCCGGTCACTGTGGCGATGTGATCGAAGTCGGCGTCGTAGTGGAGCACGGTCAGCGAGGCCAACTCGGCGACGGCCGCTATCAAGAGATCGGGCACCTTGCGCCCTCGCAAGCCATCTTCGGCCAGGGCCCGCTGGACTTGGCGGGCTCGATCGAAGTGTCGGGAGTCGACGTCGATGGGCCGAAACGCTCCGAGCGCTGCTGACAGCCGATCCCAGTCGTCACCGTTGCGTGCGGAGAATCCGATCTCAAAATCGGTCATCGCTGTTCGTGCCAGACCAGCACCGTCGAGTTCCTCGATGCGACGAACGATTGAGTGCTCGCGCAGGCGCGTGATGACGCTGGTGTCGAGCAGGTACATCAACGCCAGGCTTCGGTGCGGTCGTCCAGATCGGCTTGCGACAGCGTCGAGAGCGCGGAAGCCAGCTCCGTGGCCCGCTCGCGGGCTGCGCCGCGGAGGGCTTCGTTCACCGTGTCCTTGATCGTCGACGTGCCGAGCCTCGCCCGCGCCGCGTCCAGAGCGTCGTCATCGACATCGATCAGTCGCTTGGTCATGAACGAGAGTATATATGCGCACCAGGTCCA
>CAYGLH010000591.1:355-1613 GCA_964350535.1 uncultured Ilumatobacteraceae bacterium | reverse complement strand
GCATCGTCAGCCGCTCGGGCACCCTCACCTACCAGGCGCTCTACGAGCTGAAGCAGAAGGGCATCGGCGTGTCGACCTGCGTCGGCATCGGCGGCGACCCCGTGCCGGGCACGAACTTCATCGATTGCCTCGCCGAGTTCGAGAAGGATCCCGAGACCCACGCGATCATGATGATCGGCGAGATCGGCGGATCCGCCGAAGAGGAGGCCGCCGAGTTCATCACGGCCAACGTCTCCAAGCCGATGAGCGCCTACATCGCCGGCGTCACCGCCCCTCCCGGCAAGAAGATGGGCCACGCCGGCGCCATCGTGTCGGGCGGCAAGGGCACCGCCCAGGGCAAGATGGACGCCTTGTCGGCGGCCGGGGTGAAGGTCGGCCTCAACCCGACCGAGGCCGGCGAGTTGATGGCCGAGATCGTCAGCGCACTCTGAGCGCCCGCCCTCGCGGGCGACGACGGTTCAGTCGGCCGGGGGCGGCGGGGGCGGCGGCGTGCTGCCCCCGTCACCGCGGTCGGCGAAGCTGCTCTTGAGCTTTTCCATGTCGGTGAGGTCCTTCATGTTGCCGCCGCCGGCCTGGAAGCCCATGACGGCGCCGACGGTGGCGACGATCGCCCACACGACCGACAGGTACATGCCGATGCCGCGGTCGGCGACGTCGAAGCGCGCTCCCATCAGGATCTGGAGGAGCATCAACAGCGTGCCGAGGCCGGACAGGCCGAGCAGGATCAGCCCCCACGGCTGCGTGGTGGGCAGGTTCCCGATGGCGTTCAGCAAGGCCAGGATCCCGACGGCGACGATCAACAGCCAGGCGATGCCGCCCGGGAAGAAGTAGTCGAACGGTCCGTCACCGGAATCGGAGCCGAACGCCCCGAGGTCGATCGACGTCCACGGCAGCACGAAGCCCAAGATGAGCATCGCCGCGCCCCCGCCGACCATCAACCAATCCGATGTCTTGAACTTGCTGAAATCCACTACGTCCTCCTCACTGGACGAGCCCCGAAACGGCCCGCTACCGCAGCGACGGTAGTGCAGACCGGCGGTGGACGTGGAGGATTGTCTCGCCACTGTCATGTCGAGCCGCCGGTTCGCTACGGTCGGCTCGTGCCTACTGCGCTGCTCTCCGTCTACGACAAGACCGGGGTCGTCGACCTCGCCCGTGAGCTCGACGAGCTCGGATGGTCACTCGTCTCCTCCGGTGGCACGGCGGCCGCCATCGCCGACGCCGGCGTCGCGGTCACCGACGTCGCCGACCTCCCCGG
>CAYGLH010000591.1:0-345 GCA_964350535.1 uncultured Ilumatobacteraceae bacterium | reverse complement strand
TCCCGCCCACCGGGCGGACATGGACGAATACGGCATCACGCCGATCGACCTCGTCGTCGGCAACCTCTACCCGTTCTCGCACAGCCCGGGCATCGATCTGATCGACATCGGCGGCCCGGCGATGGTCCGGGCGGCGGCCAAGAACCACGCCCACGTCGGTGTCGTGGTCGATCCGGGGGCCTACGGCGCCGTCGTCGCCGAGCTGCGCGAGGCCGGCGAGTTGTCCGAGCCGACGCGTCGACGCCTGGCGCGCGACGCCTTCGCCCACACCGCCGAGTACGACGCGGCGATCGTCGCCTGGTTCGACGAGGACCCGGACGCCACCGAGACCGACCTGCCGCCATC
>CAYGLH010000590.1:0-1626 GCA_964350535.1 uncultured Ilumatobacteraceae bacterium | reverse complement strand
GGGGTGAGAGCGGCGACCGAGTCGATGACCAGCACGTCGATGGCGCCGGAGCGGCACAGCATGTCGGCGATCTCGAGCGCCTGCTCGCCGGTGTCGGGCTGGGAGATCAGCAGCTGGTCGACGTCGACGCCGATCGCCTTGGCGTACACCGGATCCATGGCGTGCTCGGCGTCGATGTAGGCGCACACCCCGCCGTTGCGCTGGGCCTCGGCGACCACGTGCATGGCGAGCGTGGACTTGCCCGACGACTCCGGGCCGTAGATCTCGGTGATGCGGCCGCGGGGCAGGCCGCCGACCCCGAGGGCCAGATCGAGCGAGAGGGCCCCGGTGGGCACCGTCTCGATCGCCATGTTGGTGCGTTCGCCCATCTTCATGATGGCGCCCTTGCCGAACTGCTTGTCGATCTGGGCCAGCGCCATGTCGAGCGCCTTTTCGCGGTCATTGCTCATCGGAGGCTCCTTTCGGGGTTGTGGGGTTGCCGATCTTCACCGTACGGAGGGGGTGTCACAGGGTTCCTGTACCGGGTCGAATGACAACAGTGTAAGCCACGAACAATCGTTCGGGCAAGCATCCTCCCCCCGAACGCAGTCGATGCCGGCGAGACGGCGAGGGCGTCCCCCGCCCAGCTCAGTCGGCCGACGACTCGAGGCGCTCGGTGAGCTCGAAGTCGTCCGGCTCGGCCGGCCGCATCGCCAGGTCGGCCGCCTGCCAGAGCGTGTACGACACCGGGTAGCCGAGGATCGGCAACAGCACCCCGAGCACGGCCAGTGGCAGCACCAGCGGCAGCACCCGGATGTCGGGCCACATCAGTGCCATGCCGACCGTGATCCCGATGACGATCACGCCGATCGTGAACATCGCAGCCATCGTGGCGGCACCCAGTTCGAAGCCGACATCGCCCCGCCGCCAGCGCAGTCCGCAGGCCGGACAGTGGTCGTCCTTGGCGAACCAGCCGGTGAAGTAGGCACCGCGCTCACCGCACCAGGGACACCGGCGCAGGGCCCCGCGCCGCAGCATGCACCAGAGGGTCGGGCGAGTCACACTCGCAGCGTACGGGTCGAATTTGTCAGACTCTCCCGGTGCGTCGTTCACCAGCGGGCTTCCTCCTGATCATCTCGGGCGCCCTCGTCGCGCTCGCGGTCAGCAGTTGGTGGCTGCAACGGGTGGCGTTCAACCCCACCATCGACGCCGCCGACACCTCGGCGATCGTCAGCGACGAGAACATCCGCGGCGAGATCGCCACCGTGATCGCCAGCACCGACGCGCCCGTCCTCGGCCAGTCGCCGACGCAGCTCAAAGAGTTCGTCGAGCAGATCGCCTCGATCGACGCCGGCGCCGCCCTGATGACCCAGTTCGTCGCCGACGCCCACGCCCGGCTGATCGGCCAGCTGGACGATCCGGTGCAGATCAGCGGCCCCGAGCAGGCCCAGATCGTGCGCGACGAGCGCGTCGCCGTCAACCCGCCGATCACCCTGCCGGTGCAGCCGGTCTCATCGCTCGAGGTGCTCGACATGCTGCTCGGCTGGATCGCACTGGTGTCGGCTGCGCTCGGGTTCATCGCCTTCGTCGCCGGGTTCGTGTTCCGACCCGAACGCGGCGAGGGCACCTTCGCCCTCGCCGCGTTCT
>CAYGLH010000589.1:0-1627 GCA_964350535.1 uncultured Ilumatobacteraceae bacterium | reverse complement strand
AAGAGCTACGCCAGGCCGGCGCGGGCGACATCTTCGGCGGTCTGCGGTGAGCCGTCGCCTCGTCGACATCGACGACGTCGTGGAGATCGCCCGCCTCGTCGCCGAGGGCGAGATCGATCACGACCGGGCCGCCGAGATGATCGAGGAGCTGTCGTCGGAGGAGGACTCGTGAAGCGCCCCACCGAGAATCGTTCGGCCCGCCCGTGCAACGGCACTGTCGACCTCGACGAGACGTTGATCGTGGTGCGCGCCACGTACGGCAAGATGCCTCCTGCGATGCGGGCGCTGACTGCCGAGTTCGTGCGCCTCTACAACCTCGGCGCGTCCGGTGAGCTGGACACCGTCGACGCGATGGCCGAGATCGCCGGGGCGTTCGCCCGCGCCGAGGAGGAGATCACCGATGGCTGACGAGGTGCCGATGCACGTCTTCCCGATGGCCACCGATGTCGGTGGTGCGATGTACCGCGCCGACGCGGACACGGAGGACGTGCGCCGGGCGATCGACGAGGTCGTCGCGATCGACGCTCCCGTCACCCGCTGGCAGATCGAGATGACCGCTGCCCGACAGGCGCTCGAAGATGCACAGTGGGAGGCGCTGCGGGCGATCTTCGCGGGCGAGGTGTCGCCGTCGGGGCTCGAAGGTGCCCGGTTGGCTTACAAGGTCACCGTCGCGTTCTCTCGTCTGATGGCGATCGCTGGAAGGCAGCCCGAACATGGCGCGTGACGTCGAGATCGATCAGCGCGTGCTCGCCGAGCTGTTCGACGGCCCGAACAGTCTCGTGGGTCGCGACCTCGCGAAACGGGCGGTCAAGGTCGAGTCCGCCGCCAAGCGCGGCGCGCCGGTCGACACCGGTCGTCTGCGTTCGTCGATCACCCATGAGATCGATGACGCCGGCGACCGGATCGTGGCGCGCATCGGCACCGACGTCGACTACGCGCCCCACGTCGAGCTCGGCACGTCGCGCATGTCGGCGCGCCCGTTCCTGCGTCCCGCGCTGGACGCCGGCAGGAGGTAGCCGATGAAACTGGCCACAGCGTTCGTTGAGCTCGAGGTGCGTTCCGACAAGGCGAAGGCCGACGCGGTCAACGATGCCCGCAGCATCGCCAAGGAGACGACGAAGGCGTTCGCCCAGTTCTTCACCGCGGCGGTCATCGTCCGCGAGCTCGGCAAGGCCACCGAGGCCGCCGCCCGTCTCGAGCAGGCGGTGGGTGGCACCGCGACCGTGTTCGGCGAGGCGTCCGGTCAGGTCGACGAGTTCGCGTCGCGGTCGGCTGAGGCGGTCGGTCTCTCGCAGTCCGCGTTCCGTGAGCTGACCACCCAGCTCGGCGGCCTGTTGAACAACCTTGGGCTCACCCAGGACGAGGCGGCGAGGACCTCGATCCAGCTGACCCAGATCGGAGCCGACCTCGCTGCTGCGTTCGGCGGCACACCGGAGGAGGCGGTCCTCGCGCTCGGCGCCGCGTTGCGTGGCGAGTACGACAGTGCAGAGCGGTTCGGCATCTCGCTGCGCGCCTCGGCCGTCGCCGCACAGGCCGTCGAGATGGGGCTCGCCGACACGACGAGCGCAGTCGACGACAACGCCCGCGCTCAGGCGACCCTGGCGCTGATCATGGAGCAGTCGACGAC
>CAYGLH010000588.1:0-1638 GCA_964350535.1 uncultured Ilumatobacteraceae bacterium | reverse complement strand
GCGCCGAGGTCGCGCTCGAGCTCGGTCGCCAGGCGGCGCACGTCGTCGCGGTCGCGGAACCGATCGACGAGGCGCTCCTCCACCGTCGACCACATCCACGACACCCGCTGGCGTGCCCGACGCGCCTCGAACTCGCCGGAGTCCTGCATGGTCGAGCGGTGACGCTCGATGGTGTCCCAGAGCTCGGGCAGCCCCTGGCCGGTCAGGCCGCTGCAGGTCTGCACGGGTGGGATCCACGACGCATCGCCTGGGTACAGCAGGTGCAGCGCGGTCGTCAGCTCGCGGGCGGCGAGCTTGGCATCGTCGACGTGGTTGCCGTCGGCCTTGTTCACCGCCAGCACGTCGGCCACCTCGAGGACGCCCTTCTTGATGCCCTGGAGCGAATCGCCCGTGCGCGCCAGCATCAGCACGAGGAACGTGTCGGTCATGTTGGCGACGGCGATCTCCGACTGGCCGACGCCGACGGTCTCGACGAGCACGATGTCGTAGCCGGCCGCCTCCATGATCACGATCGCCTCGCGCGTCGCCGTCGCCACCCCGCCGAGCGTGCCGAGCGTCGGCGACGGGCGGATGAACGCCTGCGGATCGACCGACAACCGGGCCATGCGCGTCTTGTCGCCGAGGATGCTGCCGCCGGTGCGCGACGACGAGGGGTCGACGGCGAGCACCGCGACCCGATGACCGTTGTCGGTGAGGTGCGACCCGAGCGCATCGATCGTCGTCGACTTGCCGACCCCGGGCACCCCGGTGATCCCGACGCGATGGCTGCCCCCCGACGTGGGGAGCAGGCGCAGCAGCAGCTCCTGGGCGAGCTCACGGTGGTCGGCGCGGCGCGACTCGACGAGCGTGATCGCCCGTCCGAGGCTGGTGCGATCGGCGGCGAGCACGCCGGCTTCGTACGCGTCGAGATCGATCTTCATCGGTGTCGGACCTGACCTGCTGCTCGGAACCGGGTCCTCAGCCGAGGTGACGTTCGAGCTCGCCGAGCAGGTCGACGACGGCGTCGGCGATGACCGTGCCGGGCGGGAAGATCGCCGCCGCGCCGGCCTCGCGCAGCTCGTCGAAGTCCTGGGGTGGGATCACCCCACCGACGACGATCATGATGTCGTCGCGGCCGAGCTTGGCGAGCTCCTCGCGCAGCTCGGGCACGAGGGTGAGGTGGCCGGCGGCCAGCGAGGACGCCCCGACGATGTGCACGTCGGCCTCCACGGCCTGCAGGGCGACCTCGGCGGGGGTCTGGAAGAGCGGGCCGACGTCGACGTCGAAGCCGAGGTCGGCGAACGCCGTGGCGATCACCTTCTGGCCGCGGTCGTGGCCGTCCTGGCCCATCTTGGCGACCATGATCCGCGGGCGGCGCCCTTGCCGCTCGGCGAACGTGGCGACCATGTCGCGGGCGAGTCGGACGTTGGGGGCGTCGCCCACCTCGTTGCGGTACACGCCGTCGATCGTACGGATCGCAGCGGTGTGGCGACCGAACACCTTCTCCAACGCGTCGCTGATCTCGCCGACCGAGGCCCGAGCACGGGCCGCGTCGACGGCGAGCTTGAGGAAGTTCTGCTCGAGTCCCGGGGCGCGGCTGCCGTCGACGGACGCCGCCGCCGCTGCGGTGAGTCGCTCGAGCGCCGCCTGACATGCCGC
>CAYGLH010000587.1:0-1661 GCA_964350535.1 uncultured Ilumatobacteraceae bacterium | reverse complement strand
GTGGAGGGATTCGTCAAGGTCCACACGAAGAAGGGCTCGGACGAGATCGTGGGCGCGACCATCGTCGCGGCGCACGCCGGGGAGATCCTCAACGAGGTGACCCTCGCGATGGTCGGCAAGCTCGGGCTCGCCCGCTTCGTCGACGTGATCCATCCGTACCCCGTCCAAGCGGAGGGGTTGAAGCGGGCCGCGGGCCTGTACACCAAGGGTCGGCTGACGCCGACGGTGAAGACCGTCTTCGACACCTATCTGGCCTGGAGGCGCTGAGAGCCGAGTCCGGCGGGTCCCTCGGCTCCTTAAGGGAGTGCTCTCGGGTGCCGATGATCCACGTCGCAGCGCGCGGGCGTGGTGACGCCTCGCGGACGTGCCTGGAGGAAGACGGATGGCCCAGCCATGGCTCTATGACCACCGATCGAACGTGACGTCCCAGACCGGAGAAGACGGCGTGCTGGAGAAGATCTTCGATCGAATCGGGATGGTCTCGCGGTTCTGCGTCGACCTCGGAGCTGCGGACGGGCACTTCATCAGCAACACGTTCAATCTCGTCCACAACCATGGATGGGCCGGAGTGATGTTGGAGGCGTCGCGTCAGCAGTTCGACGTCCTCGCGGAACGCTATGCAAGCCGGCGTGACGTCCTGTGCTTGAACGAGTTCGTCACGGTCCAGAACTCGCTCGATCACATCCTGGGTCGTACGCCCGCGCCGAGGAACTTCGATCTCCTCTCCATCGACATCGATGGCATGGACCTCGTGATCTGGAAGATCCTCGAGAACTACCGGCCGCGCGTCGTCGTGATCGAAGCGAATGCCAGCATGGCTCCGCACGTGCACTTCGTGCAGACGGATCCCTCCCGTCGGATCGGCTCGAGCTCTCGCGCACTGGTCGAGGTCGCACGCGAGAAGGGCTACGAGCTCGTCGCTCATCTCGTCTCGAACTGCGTCTTCGTGGTCCAGGAGGAGTTCGACAAGCTCGAGATCGAAGACAACTCCCTCGAGAGCCTCTTCACGAGCCCGTTCGTTCCGACGGTGGTGAGCGATCTGGACGGCGTCCACTACCTGCTCAAGGAGGGGCCCTGGGGCTTCAGCGGAGCCGTGTGGAGCAACGATCTGAAAACCGGGGACAACGACCTCCAGTGCGCCGTCCGCGCGATTCGCCAGCTGCACGGGACCGAGATGATGGAAGTGAACGTGACCGAGCAGCACGGACACCTCGCTGCCATCGAGTACGACCGCGACGCGGAAGACGTGCTCCGCGATTTCGTCGAGCGCATGCGCGAGTACCACCGCGCCTGAGACCGTTCAGCGCGCGTCCGTGGAGTAGATCCTCACGTCGACCCCGGTCAGCTCCTTGGATCGGACCGTGGAGAAGCCGCCGCGCCTCATGCGCTCGTCGAGGTCGATCGGGAGATGCCCCGCCTCGGCCACGATGGCGACGCGCTCGCTCCGGCCCCGGACGGCGTCGACCACGCCCCCGAGCGTCGGAAGTGCATAGACACCCTGCTCGCTGAGCGCGTTCGCGATCTCGTCGGGCTGGGAGAACGCTGCGCGGTCGAAGTGATACGAGAACGGCAGAAGCTGGTAGGGCGGCGTGACGATGGCGAGGCCGCCGGCGTCGGTCGTCCGTCGCGCGATCGAGGCGGCCTCACGCCAGTCGGGACGC
>CAYGLH010000586.1:1160-1667 GCA_964350535.1 uncultured Ilumatobacteraceae bacterium | reverse complement strand
TCTGGCTCCGCGACGAGAGCCTCGAAGACACCGACAACCTCCCTGTACCCGGCGTCATCGCCGCCGAGATCGTCGAAGACCTCGAAGCCGCGCTCGAGGAGTTCCGAGCCCTCGCCGAGAGCCTCGCCGAGGTCGGCATCGACGTCGAGGAAGGGGAAGCCTGATGCCCTTGTACGAGGTGACCGACGAGGAGTTGGTGCCGTTTCGACGCATCAGCACAGGCTCGGACCTGTACGAGCGCGAGATCGAAGACCTGATGTGGGACAACATCGAGGCCTTTACCGGCGACGCGCTCTTTCGAGTCTGCCGTCAGCCGAAGCTCGCAACCGGCGGGCGGCCGGACATCGTCGCTCTCGACCGGAACGGTCGAGTACACGTGATCGAGATCAAGCGGGACATTGACCGAGGCCAGCTTGCTCAGTGCCTCGAGTACGCGGGCTGGGCGAAGGGCACGAACCTCGACGAACTCGCTGGCCTGGTCGAAACGGCCGGGGCTGAAATCGTTGG
>CAYGLH010000586.1:0-1150 GCA_964350535.1 uncultured Ilumatobacteraceae bacterium | reverse complement strand
GCCAGGACGAGTTCTTCTCGGCGTGGATGGAGTTCACCGAGTCGACGGCGCCGCAGCTCGTGAGTGACAACCCGCGGCTGATTCTGGTCGCACGAGACTTCGACGATCGGACTGCCGGCGCCCTCGACTTCCTCACCGACTCGAATCTCCCGATCAGCGTGCTGCGTGTGACGGTCTACGAAGACCAGGAGCGGCGGCGATTCGTCGACATCGACAGCGATCACGAGCCCGAGTGGGAGGTCGCGAGCGTCACGGCCGAATCGGCGTCGTCGGGCCGGAGTCCGGTGCACCTCAAGATCGACGGACGGCGCGTGCAGATCTCCGACCTCATGGAACATGGTCTGTTGGCGGCGGACGAATCGCTCACTTGGCATCGGCCCCGGACCGGTGTGACGTACTCCGTGACCGTCACCGACACCGGTGGGTTGAGACTTGACAGCGGGACAGTCGTGTCGAGTCCTTCGAGAGCGGCGATGGACGTGGCGGGAGGTGGCTCCTACGACGGATGGACTGCGTGGAAGAACGTGAATGGCGTCCTGCTCGACGACCTGCGGCGCAGGCTGCTCCAGCAGTTGACCGAGGCCGAACCGCCCGATCCCGCCGTTGATACGGAGACGCCGGATTCGCAGTGAGCGCCCGCTCGTGAAGGAAGACGTTCTCGAACAGATCGTGGAGGACTGGCTCCACCTTGACGGCTGGTTCACCGTGCACAACGTGCCGTTCAAGCCACGGAAGGACCGAGCCGACTACGTGAGCCAACAGGACTCGGTTGCCTCGGATATCGACGTGCTCGCCGTGCACCCGCTCCGCACTGGTCGTGAGCGGGTGATGGCCGTCAGCTGCAAGTCGTGGCAGTCAGGCTTCGACGCAACGGCGAAGCTCGCCGAGCTGAGAGGCGAGAAGAAACGGGCTACCTGGCGACACTTCCGAGAGCTCTGGATCCCGAAGTGGAGCGAGGCATTCTGCGATGTGGTCGAGGAACGCACCGGACATCGCGAATTCACGTACCGGGTCGCCGTCACAAAACTGAAGGGAGACGCTGAAGCATGGGGTAACGACCCCACGATCGCCGAGAACCTCCCGGGATGCGACATCGGGTTCGTGACGTTCGACGAGATGTGGGCGTGCGTCATGGAGCCGGACGCCACCG
>CAYGLH010000585.1:0-1668 GCA_964350535.1 uncultured Ilumatobacteraceae bacterium | reverse complement strand
ATGCACACAGTCGTACATGACGACTACGTCACAGAAGCGGTACTCGAAGCAACCGACGGTCGCGGCGTAGACATCGTGATCGACAACCTCGGTGGCATCTGCCTCGAACAGAACGTTTCGCTGCTCGCCATCGAAGGGCGACTGATCAGCGTCGGTCGAACCGTGAGCCCGATCGGCGAGCTCGACCTTGACCACCTCTCTCGCCAACGCGCCAGCATCATCGGCGTCACCTTCCGAACCCGAACGCCCGACGAGGCGCTGCAGTGCAGCGAACGCTGCGCCGCCGACTTGCTCGATGCCCTCGGGTCACGCGACATCGAAGTCATCGTCGACTCCTCGTACCCAGTCGACGACATCGCAGATGCACAGCAACGCATGCTCAGCGACAAACACCTCGGCAAGATCGTCGTCACCTTCTGACTCATGAACCTCTCCGAACACGAGCGGTACGAGGCGGAGTGGCACCGCCGTCCGGTCTCGCAGTGGCCGCCGTGGCTCCTGGCCGACTGCACGCGCACCGGAGGCGTAGCCTTTCGACCCGACCTCAACGTCTATGCAAGCCTCGCCCAACATGAGCGCGTGCTGCCCGAATGGGTCGCCCTCGGCCAAACCGTACTCGAGGCCGCTGATCTCACGCCGGCCGATCGTGAGCGAGCCATCCTCTGGACAGCATCACGATGCGGTGGACGATACCCATTCGCACGCCACGTCCCGATCGCACTCGCAGCAGGCGTCACCTGCGACGAAATCCAGCGAATCTCATCGCGACCAACCCAACATCGGCCTCCTGCAACTCATGGCGTAAGCGTCCGCCCGCTCATCAGCTTCTTCGCGATGGCCAGCTTCGTGCTCGAAACTCTTCGCACACCCCCTGACTCCGACGTGGCCAGCTACTGGCCTAGTTGGTCTCGGACTGATGGCCGGCGAGGCGTTGGTCCCAACACGACGAGCGGTCGGGACTGGACCATGGACGAGATGCGCGCCGCGCGTGCACACTTCGTCGCTGCCCTCGTCGAGAACAGAGCACTCCCCTTACCAGAGTGGAACGGCATCGTTCTGGCCGCTCGACGAACGTTCGGTCGCTCTGGTTCGACATCGGTCCTGCTCCCAGGACCCGCTGACTCCGACGCCGAGGTCGTCAGAGTCATCAACGACTTGTGTCACGGCGTTCGGACCGGGCCGCCGATGTCCACCCCGAAGCACATCCTCGAGGCAGTTCTTGTCACCGCCGCAGCAGGCATTCTCGAAGCCTGACGGCGCGACGTCACTCGTTGGCGACGGGACGACCGCCGTGCTGCGTCTTCAGCACTCCATCTCACCGGAAGTCCACTCACCGCCAACCCTCCCAAGGAGCGACCACGGCATGCCGAACCTTGCCAGCACCGCCGATATCGTCCGCCACAACGCACTCACTCGTTCCGATAAAATCGCGATCATCCAGGACGGCCACCGCATGACATGGGCTGAACTGGACGAGCGCTCGAACCAGGTCGCCAATGCACTCGCCGCAGCGGGCGTCGGTGAGCACGACCGAGTCGCCTTCATCGACAAGAACGGCATCGAATTCTTCGAAGTCTTCTTCGGAGCAGCGAAACTCAACGCCGTCGTCGTCAACGTCAACTGGCGCCTCGCTGCGCCAGAAGTGTGCTGGATCGTGAACGACGCCCA
>CAYGLH010000584.1:0-1669 GCA_964350535.1 uncultured Ilumatobacteraceae bacterium | reverse complement strand
CCCGCTCGCGAGGATCGATGCATGGATACCGCAGAACAGCTCATCGTCCAGCTGGCCGGCGAACAGTCCGGCCTCATCACGCGGCGGCAGATCGTCTCGTGCGGGCTCAGCAAGCACCAACTCGGTGTCCGGCTCCGGACGGGCTTCCTCGTCCGGGCCGGCGCCCGCACCTATCGGCTCGTCGGAGCCCCGAACGGCCCGGACACGCAGCTCCGGGCGTTGATGCTCGACATCGGCGGCGACGTCTGGGCGAGTGCGCGCACCGCTGCTGCCCTCGCCGGGCTGGACGGGTACGTGCTCGGTGCGCCGTTCGACGTCACCCTCCTGCGGCGACGAGACGTGAAGCGGGTGGGCCATCGGGTGCACACCACCACGACCCTCGATCCGGTCGACCGCACCCGGATCGGCGGGGTGCGCTGCACCAGCGTCGCCCGCACCCTCATCGACCTGGCACGGTCCGAGTCGACCCGCCGGTTGACGGTTGCGCTCGACGGTGCCCTGCGCGATCGCAAGGTCACCGAGGAGCGTGTGCATCAGCGGATCGTCGCGCTGCGGTCGTCCGGCCGGTTCGGCATCCCGAAGTTGCTCGATGCGATCGAGGGCGTCGAGGTCGTTCGTGGCGCGCACAGCTACCTCGAGCGCCGGTTCCTCGAGCTCGTCGCGGCGCGCGGGCTCCCGCGACCCGACACCCAACGCGTCACCGGTCGGGCCGACGGCAAGGTCGTGCGCGTCGACTTCCGATTTCCCGGGACGCCGGTCATCGTGGAGACGCTCGGCTATCGCTGGCACCGCACGGTCGAACAGATGAACCGTGACGCGGTGCGGATGAACGCCCTCGTCGCCCAAGGGCTCAGTCCCTACCAGTTCACGTACGACCAGGTGATCAGCACGCCCGACGAGGTCATCGACCAGGTCGTCGCCGCGCTGGCGATCCGCAGCGCTGCCTGAGACCGGCCGCTCCCGATCTGTGTCTGCGAGTTTCCGCTCGGACCGGACAATCGCCGACAGGAATCGGGTGGGCGGGGTCGTTTCAGCTGAGGAGGGGGAGGACCTCTTCGGCGAAGCGGGCCATCTGTTCGTCGGCCTTCTTGTAGGGGTCGCCGAGCAGGTGGGGGAAGATCACGAGGTGCTCAAGGCCGAGCAGGTCGCGGTAGAACTGCACCTCTTCGGCCACCTTCTCGGGCGGGCCGAGGAGGATCGTCTTGTTCTCGATCGACTCGTCCAGCGTCGGGATGAGGCCGGGGGGCGATGGCTTGCCGTCGGGGCCCTTGTACCCGCGGCTCCAGCCGTACGGTCCGAGGAACTTCCAGAACTCGTCGTGGCCGGGGCGAGCGGTCGCCCGCGCCTCTTCCACCGTGTCCTCGATGCGCACCGACACCACCAGCATCCGCTTCTCGTGGGGCGCCAGCGTGGCACCGTGGGCGGTCTCGTAGCGCTCGCCGTACGTGTCCCAGAACCGCTTGATGAAGTCGTAGTGCTGGTTCCAGAACACGGCGCCGTGACCCACCACGGGGACGTAGTCGAGCGTCGGTGGGGACGTCACCGCCTGCCAGATCTCGTAGGGGTACAGGGGCCGTGGCACGAGCGTCAGCTCCTGCACCGTCGACCCGCGGTCGGGGATGCCGGGCACCGGGATCGTGTAGTGCTTGCCCTCGAACGAGAACGTCTC
>CAYGLH010000583.1:0-1670 GCA_964350535.1 uncultured Ilumatobacteraceae bacterium | reverse complement strand
GGATGTTGGTCGGCTGATCGAGTTCATCCGCGACCACTGGTCCTCGACGCATTTCTTCACGGAGCGGCCCGAGGTCTTCACGTGGCAGTACGGTCAGGACGACAGCCGCCTCAACATGGTGCTCGCCGAGAGCGACGGTGCCGGCACGCCCGTCCTCGGTGCGCTCGGGTTCATCCCGCTCGGACGATTCTCGCCGTCGCTCGGAGATCGTGATGTCATGCTTGCGATCTGGAAAGTTCGCGACGACGGGGTCGCGCCCCCCGGCCTGGGACTGCGACTGCTCAAGTTCCTCCAGGCGGAGCTTTCGCCGCGGCTGATCGCTGCCGTGGGCACCTCGCAGATCGTTCGACCGATCTATGAGGTGCTCGGCTACACCGTCGGTTCGCTGTACCACGGTGCTGTGTTCTCACCGGCACGACGAGGAGCGCTGCGCGTGGCATCGGGTGCACCTGACGCCGCGTTCGAGCCCAGCGGTGGGCCCTCCGATGTCCGGTTCCAGGATGTCACGACATCCGCTCCGACAGCGGTGCGTGATGCGCTCGATCGGCTCGCAGGGTCCGGGTGTCCGGCCAAGAACTGGGCGTACCTGGAACAGCGCTACCTGCGACATCCCTGGTATCGGTACCGGCTGAGCGCTGCGCACCGTGCCGGCGATCTCGTCGGTGGCATGGTCGTTCGGGCGGTCGAGGCCCGAGGGACGCGCGTGCTTCGCATCGTCGACCTCATCGGTGATCCCGCCTGGTTGGTCGACGCCCGTGCGGCGCTCCAGTCCGAAGTCGTGACGGAGGATGCCGAGTACATCGACCTGATGCAGTATGGGCTCGACGACGAGACGGTGAGATCGGCCGGGTTCGTGTCGAGATCGGACTCGGACGAGCTCGTCATCCCGAATTACTTCGCCCCGTTCGAGGCGCGCAACATCGAGATCGAGCTCGCCTACAAGGTGCTCGACGGTTCGGACGGGCCGGTGCGTCTCTTCCGGGCGGACTCGGACCAGGACCGTCCGAATCTCCCGTCCGAGATCGACACGACTGTGTGAGTGCGATGCGAGTCACGCTCGTGATCCAGAAGCTCGCCGGACTGCGTGGTGGCGCCGAGCGCGTCGTCGCCGAGCTCGCTGTCGCTCTGCAAGCTCGCGGCCATGACGTCACCATTGTCACCTACGACCCGACGCCGGGTCATCCCGCGTTCCACGTTGGGACGAGCCGTTTGGTCAACCTCTTCCCATCGGCTCTGAGGCGGGTCGCGGGCGGTGTCGACCACGCGGAGCGACGAGATCGCGCGGAGCGGGCGGTATCGGCGCGTGGAAATCGCGGCGTGGTCGCGCGTGCGAAGTGGAGCGCGACGCACGGACTGTTCGCCCGGCGCCTCGCATCGTGGCTCAGGCGTAGCCCGCAGGACGTTGTGGTCGGTTTCCTCCCGCCCGGGATCTCCGCCGTCGCCGTCGCTGCGTCACGGATGGGTGATGAGCGCCCGCGAACGATCGCTTCCACCCATAGCGTCCCCAGCGAGGACTTCGGGGCAACTGGACGATGGGACCAGAATCCGGTCACCAGGCGCACCAACTGGTGGGCGCTCTCGTCGGTCGATGTGATCACAGTGCTGCAGCATGAGTTCGTCACGCAACTTCCGGCGGATGCTCAGGATCGCGCCGTGGTGCTGCCCAACGC
>CAYGLH010000582.1:0-1680 GCA_964350535.1 uncultured Ilumatobacteraceae bacterium | reverse complement strand
GGCCGTACCGCTTACGGAGCGTCTCGAAGGCGGTCACGAACTCGTGGTTCTCCCGCAGCTCTCGGTCGGTGATCATCGTCGATGGATCCCTACTCGCGTGCTGCGTCGACAGGCCGCACCGACAGCCCGGCTGGCGGCCACGACCCCAACCGCAGCGCCCTCAGGCAATCCCGCCCAAGCGGTGTGCTTCTCGTCCGTCACCCCGCCATTCTGCGTCATCGGCGTAGATGGCCCGGTGATCGGGCTGCCGTGCCATCAGATCCCAAGTTCCATCGCCGGCCCCGGACGCTCGGGCATCGGAGGCGCGATCGCAGGTGCCAGGCGATCCCGCATGGGTCCGATCAGCTGCTCGACAGCTGCGTAGCTCTCGGCGTAGGCGGTGCGGTCGGTCTGGCTCGGCTGGCTCCCAAGGCCCTGCTGGATGCCGAAGGCGGCCTGGTGTTGGTGGAGGAGTCCTTCGGCCTGGTCCCATGCGAGTCCTTGGTCGAGTCCTCGCGGACGTCGTCCGAGGGTCTCGATGATCGCCGACGGTTGTTCGAGGCGAGCGACCCTCATGCGCACAGACCCATCGCGGGCGAGGCGTTCCTCGATATCGGTGATCCTGGCCTCGTGTTCGGGTCGACGGCCGAGCACCGCTTGAGCACGACCGAGGCGCTGGTCGAGGATCGTCAAGGCAGTCTCGGCGGTGTCGAGGTCCGTCTCTGCAGTCCGGATGATCTCGGGTTGACGTTGGAGTTCCTGTCTTGCCTGGTCAATCTCGGTTGCGTGCTTGCGCCGATGGAGGGGTCGGTCGTGAGTTGCGATGACCATCTCGGCTTGCCGGTACTTGGCGTCGGCGCGGGCGATGGTCTGGCGGCTGTCGGCGACCTGGCGCTCGAGTGTTCTGCGCGCTCTCGGCTCGGCCGCGACCATGCGGTCTGCGTCCTCGAGATTCGCGACGATCTTGTGGCGTTCTTCCAGCAGATCGCGGAGCTCGGATCCGTCGAGGAGTCCGGGACGGTGCGGCTCGGTCCCCTGCAACTCGGCTTGCCGGGAAGTAGCGGGTAGGTCGATCCAGTCGGTGGTCAGCGACTGGACCAGAACGTCGACCGCAGTCTGCTCTCCGACGACGGCGAAGAATGCCTCATTGACGCCGGTGCCCCGGCTGAGCGCGACGTAGGCGGTGCGGACGTCCATCGGTGCGTCCGCGAAGAGCAGTCCGCCATAGACGTTGCGTCCCTGGGCGGCCATGACGGTGTGGGCGTAGGCGAGTTCGACGTGCTCGCTCACGTACGCCTCCGGGAGGTGGACGGTGCCGTGCTTTCCGGTGGCGGTGAGTGAGCCGTCGGGGTGGATCGCGTCGACGGTCCAGATGGCGCGGTTGCGAACCATGTCGGCGCGGTCGGTCTGGAGCCGACGGTCGTTGTGGCGGCTGGCGATCTCGTCGCCGACGTGGATGTGGTACTTGCGGACGTCGATCGAACGACCGTCGGGGTCGATCTCGCCGGCTCGGATGCGGACTCGCTGACAGCGCTGGTTGAGTCGTTCGGCTGCTTCGTTCGTCGGCGTGACGAGGACTTCCTTCTTCCCCTCCTGGCGCAGCTCCCACCAGCGGGTAACGCTGGCGCGCTCCATCTGCTCGACGGTGCCGCTGTGCAGTCGGTCGTGTTGGTCGTAGATCTCTGCGACTTCGGGGTCGCC
>CAYGLH010000581.1:0-1693 GCA_964350535.1 uncultured Ilumatobacteraceae bacterium | reverse complement strand
CATCGCCCGCGTGCTCGCCCGCGTCGGGGGACGACGGCTGACGCCGAGGCAGGCGCAGGCGGCGGCCGACGACGCAGTGCCGGCGGGCGAGGGGTGGATGTGGAACCAGGTGCTGATGGATCTCGGCGCGACGCGATGCCGACCGACGCCCCGCTGTACCGATTGCCCCCTCGCGCCGACGTGTGTGTGGGCGCGCGCCGGCCGCGCGGGTCCCGACCCGGCCCATGGGTCCGCCGGCGTGAGCACGCGTCAGGCGCCCTACGAGGGAAGTGCCCGTCAGGCCCGGGGGCGGGTGCTGGCCCGGCTCGCCCGAGGCGAGCGCGTCACCTCGACCCCGGACGACCCGATCATCGCCGGCCTGCTCGCCGACGAGCTGGTCCAGCTCGACAGCAAAGGGCTGCTGACGCTGCCCGGTGCGCCGTCGCCGCGCTCGACAGCAAAGGGCTGCTGATACCGACAGGCTCGCCGTCGCCGGTCAGTCGTCGGCCGGGGTGACGGTCTCGACGGGCACGCCGACCTTGCGCTCGATCCGGTGTGGCAGGTCCTGGCGGAGCCACTTCGACAACCGGCTCGGCAGCGTCGACACGATGATGTCGTCGACCTCGCCGGCGGCGACGAGCTCGCAGGAGCGATCGACGGCGTCCGCGGTCAGCACGACCTCACCGTGCGCCCTCGCGCCGAGGCGTTCCAGCCACTCGAGTCCTGTCGCCAGCTGTTGTTCGCCGAGCTTGCGCTCGTAGTCGAGCTCCTCGGTGGTCACCATCGGGATCCCCGACTCGATCGCCGCGGGCGACGCGATCGTGCGGGCGACGAGGTTGACGATCGGGACGAGCAGCACGAAGTCGCGTCGACCGGCGGTGATGCGTCTCGCCACCGCGTCGCCGAGCGCCTCCCCTGCGATCGTCTGGTTGGCGACGATGAGAACGCGCTGCGGTGCGGCCATCTGCCCGCAACCTAGCCCACCGTCGTCGAGTGGTCGTCGAGTGGTGATCGGATTGTCGCTGGTTCGTCACGCCGCGTACCCTGCATCCGTGCGTCCTCCCAAAGACTTCTTCCGTCCGCTCGCGGTCGGGGCACCAGAGCCACCGCGCGAGATCCCGTTCCCCCCGAGCCGGATGATCCACTTCTTCCCGGCGGCGAACGCCAAGATGCGCTCGAAGGTGCCCGACATCGCCCCGACGGTCGACATCCTCCTCGCCAACCTCGAGGACGGCGTGCCCTCCGATCAGAAGGACGAGGCCCGCGCCGGCCTCATCGAGGTCGCCGGGTCGGTCGACTTCGGCGCCACCCAGTTCTGGACGCGGGTCAACTCGCTCGACTCGCCGTGGGGTCTCGACGATCTCACCGCAGCGGTGCTCGAGGCCGGTGCGGCGCTCGACGTCATCATGATCCCCAAGGTGGAAGGTCCCGAGGACATCCACTACGTCGACCGGCTGCTCGCCCAGCTCGAGGCGAAGGCGGGCCTCACCGAGCCGCTGCTGATCCACGCCATCCTCGAGACCGCCCGCGGCGTCGCCAACGTCGAGGAGATCTGCGCCGCCTCGCCGCGCATGCAGGGCCTGTCCCTCGGTCCCGCCGACCTCGCCGCCAACCGGCGGATGAAGACCACCCGGGTCGGTGGCGGCCACCCCGGGTACCTCGTCCGCACCGATCCCGAGGACGACGACATCGACGGTGCGCGCACCACCTACCA
>CAYGLH010000580.1:0-1724 GCA_964350535.1 uncultured Ilumatobacteraceae bacterium | reverse complement strand
GCCACAGTGGACGATGTTTCCGATGCGCTCGCGTTTGCGCGGGAGACGTCGGTAGCGAACGCGGACGCGTCTGGCGAATCAAGTTCGAACGCAGCCGCTGATGGCGATTCTGCAGCCAGCGCGAGCTCGACCACGGGCTCGACTGCGACGGCATCGGCGGAGGATGGCTCTGCGGCGGAGGCGAACGCGGAGGGGATGTCGGTGTCGGCCGCACAAGCCATCGACTCTTCGACCTCCGCGGCCAATGCGTTCGACGCCTCTACGGCCAGCTCGGAGAGCGCAGGAGATGCCAGCGCGTCGTCGTTCGCGCACACGCTCAGCGGCACCGATGCGGAGGCCACGAACACCTCGGTCACCGACGCGGTGGCGATCGACGGGTCCATCGCCAACGCCACGGCGAACGACGCGTCGGATGCGTTGGCGTTCAGCGAGGACGGCTCGTCGGCCGAAGCCATCTCTGATGGGTCGTCGAGCGCCAGCTCGGGTGCTTCCGTTGACTCGTTCTCGTCGTCGGGGGCTGAGGACGGGTCGACGTCGATCGCCGATGCTGATGCGGAGGGGGCGGCCTCCTCGGATGCGGCGATTGATTCGGTGTCGTTCGCGGATGCACCGTCGGGGTCTGAGGCGACGGCGGGGGTGTGCCGGGACCGTGTGGCGTGGTCGGTGGGCGCGGACGGTTCGGCGACCTCGGCGTTGGTGCCCGTCGACATCGCCAACCCGGAGCTGACCGATGAGGCGCCGGAGACGGCGGGGCTGCGGCTTCCCGAGCAGGTCGAGGCCGAGGTGGACACGGAGACGGCGTTGCCGTTCGATGTGGTCGGGCCCGGGGGTGCGATCTCGTCGGTGGTGCTGGCGGGGTTCCCGGCGGGGACGACGCTGAGCGCGGGCAGCGAGGGTCCGGCGGGCACGTGGACGTTCGTCGGGGTGCCGCCGTCGAACCTCACGTTCGAGCCGCCGTCGGGGTATGCGGGGACGTTCGCGGTGGATGTGACCGTCACCTTGGTGAACGATCTAGGCACGGCGGCGGCGCCGTTGTGGGTGGTGGTGGGCGGGGCGTTGGCGACGCCGGCCGAGAGCGTGCTGGTCGACGAGGTGACCGCTGCGGCGACGGTCCGCAAGGCCCAGTTGGCTGATCGGGCCATGAACGCGATCACCGACGTGATCTCGAGCGGCGCGTCCGCTGCGGCGTCTGGTGGCGAGGCACCGGAGCTGTCGGGGCTCGACGATGTCGGTGTGGTCTGTCCGCCGCCGGTGCCAGTGGCGCGGTATGTGCCGATCACGCCGTGTCGGGTGGTGGACACCCGCCAGCCGGGTGCGGGTGGGGCCTTCGGGAACCGGGAGATCCGGGACTACCAGATCGGCGGCGCAGGTTCGGCGTTCACCGGCCGACCCCGCCGACAGCGGGTTCTTCCGGACGTGGCCATCAGGGCAGTCGATGCCCAACGCCACCTTCATGAACTTCGTCCGCAACCAGGACACCACCAACACCGGCGCGGTCACCTTCGGCGACGACGCGGCCGGTGACATCCGAGCCCGGAACTTCGGCGGCAGCTCGCAGTACGTGATCGACGTGCAGGGCTACTACGTGCTGCCCGACGCCTTCACCGGCAGCGGCACCGAGGCCGGGGCGGCCGAGGCGAACGGTGGGGGTGGGCCGGTGGGTGCGGCCTATGTGCCGATGACGCCGTGTCGGGTGGTCGACACCCGCCAGCCCGGCGCCGGCG
>CAYGLH010000579.1:0-1735 GCA_964350535.1 uncultured Ilumatobacteraceae bacterium | reverse complement strand
TTCGGGCTTCCCGTCGGGTGGTCGGATCACACGATCGACGCGCCGGTCGGACTGGTCGCGGCTGCGCTCGGCGCACACATCATCGAGAAGCACATCACCGTCGACTGCGCGATGAGTGGTCCCGACCACAAGGCGTCGATGGAGCCCGATGCGTTCAGGTCCTATGTCCAGGGCATCCGCGAGGTCGGTGAGGCGCTCGGCGACGGTGTCAAGCGGCCGCAGCCGGTCGAGCTTGCCACGGCGGCCGTCGCTCGTCGATCGATCGTGGCACTGCGCGACCTCCCGGCGGGCACGCAGATCGGCTCCGAGGACGTAGCGATCCTCCGGCCCGGCACCGGTCTCCAACCTTCGCTGCTCGAGTTCGTCGTCGGGGCGCGCACCGGACGCGATGTTGCCGCGTTCGAACCCGTCGTTCTGGACGATCTCCATGGATGAGCGACGTCCGCGGGGGTGTCGAGCATGCACGCACTGATTGTCGGTCTCGGCTCGATCGGACGCCGGCACGCCACCAACATTGCTCAGCTGTGTCCGGACGCTCGGTTCACCTTCGTCCGACGACGGGATGAGCAGGACGAGCTCACCAACGCGCTCGGCGCCCGCGTCGTCGGGTCGATCGCGGAGGTGACCGACGACCCCGTGGACCTCGCCGTCATCGCGACCCCGTCCGCAAGCCACATCGATGTCCTTCCAGCGCTCATCGAGCGAGGGTGCGGCGTGCTGGTGGAGAAGCCGATCGTCTCCTCGGTCGAGGACTGCGACCGCGTCGAGCGTCTCATCGGCGACTCCCCGTCCGCAACGAGAGTCGCAGGTTTCAATTTGCGCTACCTCCCGTCGCTGGCTCGAGCCAAGAACGTTCTCGACGACGGCGCACTCGGTCGCGTCAGCCGGGCATCGTTCGTCGCCGGGCAGTGGCTGCCCGACTGGCGTCCCCATCTGGACTACCGCCGTTCCTACTCCGCCGACGCGAGCCGCGGCGGCGGGGTCGAGCTCGACCTGTCTCACGAGTTCGACGTGGCGCGGTGGCTGTTCGGCGAGTTGGAGGTCGAGTTCGCCCGGGGGACGCGCGACTCGTCGTTGGAGCTGTGCTCGAACGACACGTCCCTCTCGGTCCTCTCGTCGAGGGCTGATCGCCGGCCCCTCATCACGATTGCTGTCGACTATCTGTCGCGTCGGCCGGTGCGCCGGTACGAGCTCGTCGGCGATCGAGCCACCTTGATCTGGAGCCTTGACGGTGTTCTGGAACTACACACCACGACGGGCGTCGAGGTGCTGGCCGGGGACGAGCAGGGCTTCGACATGAGTTCTACGTACGTGACGATGGTGAGCAAGATCCTCTCGGCGATCGACGGGGGCGAGTCGGAGGGACTCCAGGACCTGTCCGACGGCATCGAGTCCACTCGCCTCGCACTGGCTGCACGCGATCGAGGCAGTGGATGACGACCGTCGCGACCATCTGCGCGCGCGGCGGGTCGACAGGTGTGCCGCGCAAGAACGTGCGCGATCTGCACGGCAAGCCGCTCATCGGCTGGACGATCGAGCAGGCACTGGCGTGCGCCTCCATCGACGAGGTGTTCGTGTCGACCGACGACGAGGAGATCGCGGAAGTTGCCCGCAGCTTCGGGGCGGGAGTTCCGTACCTGCGTCCCGCCGAATTGGCGACATCAACCGCAGCGAAGATGCCCGTCATCGTTCACCTGGTGGAGCACTTGGAGTCCGAGGGAATCCACATCGATCG
>CAYGLH010000578.1:1195-1737 GCA_964350535.1 uncultured Ilumatobacteraceae bacterium | reverse complement strand
TTCGATCCCGGTCGTCCGCTCCACGGAACCCCCTGCTCCGGCGGGGGGTTCTTCGCGTTCCAGGGGCCTATCCCTCGGCGGGCGCGATCATCAACGCGAAGTCGGTGTTCTTGAGTGAGCAGCTGATCGCCACCTCGAAGATCCCACTGACGTCCGCCTCGACGATGCAGATGGCGTCGCTGTCGTCGTCGAGGTCCTGCGCGACGATGTCACCGTACGGATCGCGGACGCTGAGATCGAGATCTGCCCCCGAGTCGTCCGGCTCGACGTAGATCGAGTAGTCCACGCCGTCGTCCAGTTCGACCTCGAAGTAGAGCACGTCCCCATGGCCGATGCGGCCGTAGTGGAAGAACGCCGGCGTCTCGAAGGACTCGATCGGCATCACGAGCTCGAACGGCGGCTCACCCGGGGAGACCGACAGGTCATCGAGGCAGGCACCGATGAGCGTGTCGTCGTTCCACAGGTCGGGGTCGTCGGTCTCGTAGACGAAGGCCGCGATCCGGTAGTTGCCCGGGTACAGGTCCCCGCTGAACTCGTGACCG
>CAYGLH010000578.1:0-1185 GCA_964350535.1 uncultured Ilumatobacteraceae bacterium | reverse complement strand
CCACCTCGACGATCACGTCCAGTGGTGAGTACGGGTCCTCGTCCTCGATCACGAGCATCACGGTGTGATCCCACGTGAGTGTCTCCTCGGCCCACTCGTCGAGGGCTTCGAACGAGACGGCGACCGGCGTCGGGTCGTACGACGAGGGTGCGAAAGGACGCTCGACGTACCCGCCCGCGCCCAACGTGACGCGTGAGCCGTCGCTGCCGACCGCGATCGCCTCGGCCCCGCTGCCCCTGGACTTGTAGAGGTCGACCCCGGCCGTGATCACCTTGCCTGCCAATGCGATCAGTGCACCCGTCGTCGCAGGATCCATGTCCACCCCCCGGCTTGCCCGTACGGTCCGCCAACCGTACCAGCCCCCGTACCCGCACGGATTCGCGCCGCGCTGGGCGACGGCGGAACCGAAATGGGCAGGTCCACGGCGTCCCGCTATCCTCGCCACCGACGGCGACGTGGCCGAGTGGCTGAGGCAACGGCCTGCAAAGCCGTGTACCCGGGTTCGATTCCCGGCGTCGCCTCCACGGAAGTGCCCCCTGACCTGCGGTTGCGCAGGCAGGGGAGCGCCCGTGGCCACGAGGTGGCAGCACGCCGGGCACGGCACGTCGCAGGTGTGGTCCGAGATCAACCCCGGATGACGCGGAACGCGTGCGCGGAGCCGTAGTCCGAACGGGTACCGTGATCAGCAGCAGATGAACGGATCCGTGCCGCAGGGCTCCACTCGATGACCGCAACCGCGTCGACCTCCACGGTCGTGGTGCCGGGCACCCATCTGATGACGGCGCTCGTCGGCCCGCGCGATCAGTTCCTCCGCCACATCGAGCGCCAGTTCCCGTCGGTGCTGATCCACGTCCGCGGCAACGAGATCCGCGTCGAGGGTGAGGACACCGTCGCGGTCGCCGACGCCACCAAGCTGTTCGAGGAGCTGGTCCGGCTCGTGCAGTCGGGCCAGCAGCTCGACGACCGCACGCTCGACCGGGTCGTCGACATGGTGCGCGCCGACGAGCGTCCGAGCGAGATCCTCAACCACGAGGTGCTGCGCGGCACGAAGGGACGTCAGGTCAAGCCGAAGACCGCTGGTCAGAAGCGCTACGTCGACGCCATCGCCAACAACGTGATCACGTTCGGCGTCGGGCCGGCCGGGACCGGCAAGTCGTGGCTCGCCGTCGCCATGGCGGTGCGGGC
>CAYGLH010000577.1:0-1774 GCA_964350535.1 uncultured Ilumatobacteraceae bacterium | reverse complement strand
GGCCGAGTTCGTCGTCAACTTCTTCGAGTTCATCGCCGAAGAGGTGCGCGAGCTGATGGCCGAGCTCGGGTTCCGCACGATGGAGGAGATGATCGGCCACGTCGAGTGCCTCGACACCCGCAAGGCGGTGGAGCACTGGAAGGCCGACGGGCTGGACATCAGCCCGATCCTCGCCGTGCCCGTCAACGCCTATGACCAGACGATGGTGCAGAGCGTCCCGCAGGATCACGGGCTCGACGAAGCCCTCGATCAGCAGCTGATCGAGCTGTCGCAGCCCGCCATCCAGGACGGTCATGCGGTCTCGATCGACTTGCCGGTCCGCAACGTCAACCGCACGGTCGGCACGCTCCTCGGGCACGAGGTCACCAAGAAGTGGAAGGGCGCCGGCCTGCCCGACGGCACGATCGACATCACCCTCACCGGATCGGCGGGCCAGAGCTTCGGCGCCTTCGTGCCGGCCGGCGTGCAGATGCGTCTGGTCGGCGACGCCAACGACTACCTCGGCAAGGGGCTGTCGGGCGGCCGGCTGATCGTGCACCCGCACCCGGACGCCACGTTCGTCGCCGAGGACAACATCATCGCCGGCAACGTCATCGCCTACGGCGCCACGGGGGGAGAGATCTTCCTGCGCGGCATGGTCGGCGAGCGCTTCTGCGTGCGCAACTCGGGGGCGCTCGCTGTCAGCGAGGCGACCACGGCTGCGAGTACATGACCGGTGGGAAGGTGGTGGTGCTCGGCGAGATCGGTCGCAACTTCGGTGCCGGCATGTCCGGCGGCATCGCGTACCTGTACGACCGCGACGGCGGGGTGGAGTCGCGCATCAACTACGAGATGGTCGCGCTCGAGGAGATGGGCGACGACGACCGCGCTTTCCTGCGCGACACGCTCGAGCGTCACGCCGAGCTCACCGGCTCGGCGGTGGCGGCGAGCATCCTCGGCTCGTGGGAGGTCCACGTCGCCAAGTTCCGCAAGGTGATGCCCATCGACTTCAAGCGGGTGCTCACCGTGCGCCTCGAGTCCGAGGCCGCCGGGTTGACCGAAGAAGAGACCGTCGAGAAGATCATGGAGGCCGCCCGTGGGTGAGGTGACCGGATTCCTGCAGTGGGGACGCGAGCTGCCGGCGCGCCGTCCCGTCGCCGTCCGCCTGAAGGACTGGAACGAGGTCTACGAGGACTTCGACGACGATGCCCTCAACCACCAGGCGGGCCGGTGCATGGACTGCGGCATCCCGTTCTGCAACAACGGGTGCCCGCTCGGCAACCTGATCCCGGACTGGAACGACTTCGTCTATCGCGACCACTGGCAGGACGCCATCGAGCGGTTGCACGCGACGAACAACTTCCCCGAGTTCACCGGCCGCATCTGCCCGGCGCCCTGCGAGTCCGCGTGCGTGCTCGGGATCAACCACGACCACGTCGCGATCACGCAGGTCGAGGTCGAGATCATCGACCGCGCCTGGGACGAGGGTTGGGTCACGCCGCACATGCCGACGGTGCGCACGGGCAAGCGGGTCGCGGTCGTCGGCTCCGGACCCGCCGGGCTGGCAGCCGCGCAGCAGCTCACCCGCGCCGGGCACGACGTCGTCGTGCTCGAGCGGGCGGACCGCATCGGCGGCCTGCTGCGCTACGGCATCCCCGAGTTCAAGATGGAGAAGCGCCACCTCGAGCGCCGCATCCGCCAGATGGCGGTCGAGGGGACCGAGTTCCGCACCGGCGTGGACGTCGGCACCGACATCACCGCGCTGAAGCACCATGAGGAACAGCTCATGGAAAAG
>CAYGLH010000576.1:0-1774 GCA_964350535.1 uncultured Ilumatobacteraceae bacterium | reverse complement strand
GCGCGTAGGAAGACACACCCGCTCTGCCCAACGGTGACGACACCCTCGACGTTCGCAGCAAGGGCATCGGAGATCGGTTCGGTCCAGACGATGAACCCGGGTGGAACGCCGTCAGGCCGCTCGGCTTCATCTGACTCGCCACAACCTGCCGAGACCGCCACGAACGCAAAGAGGAAGAGCACTCCGCGGCCGGCCATCACTCTTGTCTACACGAGAGCTGCACAGCGTTCGAGCAGGCCCATCCTCGAGTCCGACACGACTGCAACAGCGCATAACTGTAGCCGTCATCACGCCCTCGGACCCGCTCGGAACGGCACGACCGAGGTGTGATTCGCCGGTCAAGCCGCCCGGTATCGCCGACCGTGTGATCGATTGTTCTGGCCTGGGGGTGAAACGTTCGGTGGGGGTTGGTGGTCTACTCGGGTGTGGTGGAGATCGACTGCAGCGCCGAGGGCTCGGTGAGCGACGCGGCGTTCGCGGCGTTCATCGAGGATCATGGTGAGCGGCTGCGTCGAGTGTTGGTGTCGGCCTACGGCGTGGAGGTCGGCAACGACGTGTGCGCCGAGGCGCACGCCTACGCGTGGGAGCACTGGGAGCGGGTGCGCAGCTTGGACAATCCGGTGGGCTACCTGTATCGGGTGGCGCAGTCCTCGGCGCGCCGACACTGGCGCTGGGCACGACCCGTGACCTTGCCGGTCGAACGACCCACCGATCACGGACCGCCCCGCCCCGACTTGGGCGCCGCGCTGGCTCGCCTGTCGATGAATCAGCGGACGTGTGTCGTGTTGGTGCACGTCTATGACTGGACGTATCAGCAGACCGCTGACGCGTTGGACATGCCGTTGAGCTCGGTACGGAACCACGTTCACCGTGGTTTGAAGTCGCTGCGACAACGATTGGAGGACAGCGATGACTGAGGATCTGATGGAACGCCTGTCGGCCTATCGGAGCGAACTGGACGCCGCGATCAGTGCCGATCTCGACTCGGATCGCACCACCCCGACAGAACCACCGGGCCGGCGTCGTTGGATGCTGGCCGCCGCCGCCGCGGCTCTGGTGGTTGCTGGCGTGGGCGCGCTCGTCGTCAACGCCACCCGCACCAGCACCGGTAGCGATCCGGTTGCCGCACCGGCCACGACCATCTCACCCGACCCGACCGTCACACCGGGGGCGACGACGGCCCCGACGAGCGGGGCGACGGTCACCGACGGTCCTGGCGAGTGGGAGCGGCTGGAGATCGGATCCCAGCACCCCGACGTTGTCCGGTTGGAGGAGCAGTTGGTGTCGCTCGGCTATGTGATCGACACGATCGACGACACGTACGACGACCAGACCCGTCTCGCCGTGATCGCGTTCGAGCGGCTCCAAGCCGGCCTCGGCCTGTCGAATGCGACCGGTGTCGTCACCCGCGACGTGTGGGACGAACTGTTCGCGGCCCGCCCCGTCGAGCCGCGACGAACGCCGCCCGGCGTGACCCATGTGGAGATCTATCTGCCCGAACAGGTCGTCGCCGCCTACAGCGACAACAAGCCGGTCCTGATCACCGCTGCCAGCAGCGGACACGGTGAGGAGTGGTGTGACCAGGTCACCATCGACCCAGGCGAACTCGGCAACGCAGCCGGGACCGAACCCTTGAGCCGCGGTGAGTGCGGCCTTGCCATCACCCCCGGCGGCCACTACCAGGTCAACCGGCAAGAGATCGGCGAGGTCAACACCAGCATCGGCACGATGATCGACCCGATCTTCTACAACTTCGGGCTCGCCATCTACAGCA
>CAYGLH010000575.1:0-1783 GCA_964350535.1 uncultured Ilumatobacteraceae bacterium | reverse complement strand
AAGTCCGGTGTCCGCCCGGCGGTCGACGTGGGCATCTCGGTGTCCCGCGTGGGTGGCGACGCCCAGATCAAGTCGATGCGTTCGGTCGCCGGCACGCTGAAGCTCGACCTCGCCCAGTTCCGCGAGCTCGAGGCGTTCGCCACGTTCGGCTCCGAGCTCGACGCGGTGTCGAAGTCCCAGCTCGAGCGTGGCTACCGTCTGGTCGAGCTGCTGAAGCAGCCGCTCAACAGCCCGATGTCCGTCGAGGAGCAGGTCGTGGCGATCTTCGCCGGGACGAAGGGCTACCTCGACGACCTGCCCACCGAGGACGTCCCGCGCTTCGAGACCGAGCTGCTGGCGCACATGCGCAGCGGCCACGGCTCGCTGCTCGAGGAGATCCGCAGCGGCGCCGTCCCGGACAGCCTCGGCGAGATCATCGAGCAGTTCAAGCTGACCTTCGAGGTCTCCGGCGCCGACGGTGGTCCCGGCGACCCCACCAAGACCGACGCCGAAGAGCTCGGCGACGCACAATCCGCCAAGACCCTCGCGACAGAGTGAGGATCGAGGGAGACAAGTACATGGCACACGTCCATACGCCCGGTGCACTCCGCGCCGAGGGAAGCGCCAGCGACGAGGCGCACCCGAGGGAGGAGAACCGCAGGGCCGACGACCGAGGGCATCAGTAATGGCCGGTGGGCAAGAGCGCATTCTGCGCGGGCGCATCCAGGCGATGCAGTCGACGAAGAAGATCACCCGCGCCATGGAGCTGATCGCCGGGTCGCGCATCGTCAAGGCCCAGCAGCGGGTCCAGGCGGCGGTGCCGTACTCGGAGCAGATCACCGAGGTCGTGCGCGACCTCGCCGGCGCCGGCGCGGCCACCGACTCGCCGCTGCTCGCCGGTCGCGACGAGATCAAGACCACCTGCTACGTGGCGATGTGCGCCGACCGCGGCCTGTGCGGCGGCTACAACGCCGGCGTGCAGCGCGCCACCGAGGGTGAGATCAAGGCCGACGTCGAAGCCGGCAAGGACTACACCATCGTCGCGGTGGGCCGGAAGGCCGAGAGCTACTTCAACTTCCGCAACTACACCATCGACGAGGTGTTCGCCGGGTTCACCGATCAGCCCAGCTACGAAGACGCCCGCCGCATCGGCGAGCACGTGGTCGAGCTGTACGCCTCGGGCAAGGTCGACCGGGTCGAGCTCGTCTACACCCGCTTCATCTCGGCCGGCAGCCAAGAGGTCGTGTTGCGACCGCTGGTGCCGCTCAGCGCCGAGACGGTGGCCGGCGGCGACGGCAAGGCCGGCTCCACCGACGGCACGGGTGCGTCGTACGACTTCGAGCCCGATCCGTCCACCATCCTCGACTCGTTGCTCCCGCGCTACGTCGAGGCCCGCGTCTACGCCGCCCTGCTGAACGCCGCGGCGTCCGAGCACGCGTTCCGCCAGCGGGCGATGAAGTCCGCCACCGACAACGCCGAGGAACTGATCAAGAACCTCAGCATCGTCATGAACCGCGCCCGTCAGGACTCGATCACCGCCGAGATCATGGAGATCGTCGGTGGTGCCGAGGCGATGGAGGGCGACAGCAAGTCCGCACCGCACATCGAGTTCGCAGATTTCGCCGCGAGTGCAGCGGCATCCTCATCCACCCCAGGAGAACCGTCATGACCATGACCGAGAACGAACTGAAGGACGGGCGGGTCGTCGGCATCGCCGGACCCGTCATCGACGTCGAGTTCCCGCGCGGCGCGCTTCGCGAGCTGAACGCCGCGGTCGAGTTCGACATCGACGTGGGTGGCGAGA
>CAYGLH010000574.1:0-1791 GCA_964350535.1 uncultured Ilumatobacteraceae bacterium | reverse complement strand
CGGCCGCTCCTGGTGACCCAGAACGACTACGGCCTGCGCCTGTACAACGGCGACGTCGGCGTCATCGTCGCCGGCCCAGACGCCCACCCCGTCGCCGCCTTCGAGCGTCAAGGCAGGATCGTCACCCTCGGCCCGGCCCGCCTCGCCTCGGTCGAGACCGTCCACGCCATGACGATCCACAAGAGCCAGGGCAGCCAGTTCGACACCGTCGTCGTCGCCCTCCCCGAACCCGACTCCCGGATCCTGTCGCGCCAGCTGCTCTACACCGCGGTGACGAGGGCCCGCCACAACGTCGTGCTGGTCGGCCACACCGACGCCGTCCGAGCGGCGGTGGAACGCCCGGTCGCCCGTGCCTCGGGCCTCGAGCCCCGGCTGTGGCCGGGCTTCCCTGCGTAGCCCGGTCAGCATGGCGCCGGCTCGCGATCGTCGAGCATCTGCCGGACACGTTCCCGGCAACGCCGCAGCTCGTCGGCGAGCGTGAAGTCGGGCTGTCGTGCGCCGACCGGCAACACCGTGCTCCCGTCGGGTCGGATGTAGAAGGTGCGTCCCTGATCATCACGGCGAGATCGCCATCGGGCTCTGGACTTGAACCGGTTGTGCACCCCGCACGGGACACCCGCGTTCTCCTGGTCGGTCGTCCCGTCGTCGTGCCATTCGAGTCGGTGGTCGACCTGGACCCAGCGACCGGGGATGTTGCAGCCGGGGAAGTCGCAGTGCCGGGCGAGGAGCTTGGCAGCCTCCCGCGCCGAGCCTCGGAACAGGCGCTGGGTGCGTCCCAGGTCGATCACCACGCCCTGCGAGTCGAGGACGACTCGCCGGATGTGCCCGGCGAGCGCCGCCTGGAGCAGCAGCTTCGGCGGGATCGCCACCCCCGAGCTGGTCTCGCAGCGCCGGTCGAGCCACTCGCTGCCGTCTCGGCCGGCGGCCTCGAGGATGTCGTCGATCTGATGGTCGGCGATCTCCACCGTCTCGGTCCCGTCGTCGCCCTCCACGACCAGCTCGGCCTCGCAGAAGGCGTCGTTCATCGTCTCAGCATCGGCGAGCAGGTTGCCGACCACCTTCGCGGCCGGCGCCTCGCCGTCACCGTGCGCTGCTGCCGCACGCGCCATCGCCGCGATCGCGTCGAAGCGGCGTTGCGCCGCCGTCCGGGGGAGCGGATGTTGGTCGGCGTCGTCGCCGTGCTCCTCGCGCCGGGCCGCCACGTCCGCCTCGAACTCGCGCTGGACGAACGTCTCGAAGATCGCCACGACTTCCTCTGCCGTGATCGGGTCCCGACCCGATACGGAGACGTGCAGTCCCGTGTCACCGGCCGACACGCTCGCGTTGCGCGCCTCGACGTCGGCCTCGAGGTCGTCGAAGGCGCCGTCCTGGTCGGCGAGGTTCAAGAAGCTGTCGATGTCTGCTTTGAGATCGCGATGGGCACACAGCTCGGCCCGCTCGAGGAAGATCGGCGCCACCGAAGCGAGGTACGGGCGGGTGCGCGGGTTGCCGTGGATCCGCCCGATCTCCAGCACCTGCGCCACACCGACCCTCCCGGCGAGCAGCGCATCGCCGAGCTCCGGTGCGGCGTCACACACCTCCGCCAGTGTGCGCCACTGGGATGCATCACGGGTCGAGTGGTTGCACGTGGCCCGCAGGTAGGCCTGCAGCGACCGGTGCCCCTCGTCCCGATACGACCCGCGAGCGTTCACGACCGCCAGCCGCGCCGCCTGCTCGGCCTGCACCCGGCGGAGCTCCAGCTCGCCGGCACGCACCTGTTCGTCGAGCTCGGCATCGGTGAGCCCGATGCAG
>CAYGLH010000573.1:0-1794 GCA_964350535.1 uncultured Ilumatobacteraceae bacterium | reverse complement strand
GCGGTCAGGTCTGGGGGTCGGCGATGGCGTCGGACTCTCTCGCGGCCCCGGCGAAGATGCCCTTGCTCATCAGCGACAGCTCGTCCCCACGCCGGCGACGGTAGATGTCGGCGCGGATGCGGTGGACGCCGGGGTCATCGGGCGCTGCCCAACCGGCGAGGTCGGCGAGATGACAGGCGAGGCGGAAGTCGCCGGCGGCGGCGATCGCCTCGGCCCGCTCGGCGAGGCGGTCGACACCACCGCTGAGCTCGGCCAACTCGGCCGCCAACTGGGCGTCGGGTGCGGGCTTGAGCCGGCTCGGGGCGCCATCCCACCAGCCGCCGAACTGGCGCCAGATGTTGCGCACGACGAACTCGGGCTCGTCGTAGAACGGACGGAGGTACGGCTTCTGGATCAGGTGCTCGGGCACCCGCACCGTGTGGATGATCGCATCCAGCGGCTCGCCCGCGTTCATCATCCCCACCGTGTCGGCGACGAGGCCGTCGAGCGCATCGGCGATGTCGGTGAGCATCGTCGTGATCCGTTCGCGTCCCGCCACCGGGAGACCGTGCGCCGGCAGCAGCAGCTCCGGCCCGCGAGCGGCCATCTCGCGCAGCGCGAAGGCCCATTCGATCGGCCATCGCTGCACCTTCTGCGGGTTGCCGGCGTTCGGGAAGTTCCAGATCACGAAGTCGCCGACGAACAGCCACTTGCGGTCAGGCTCCCAGCCCCACAGGTGATCGTCGGTCTCGCCCCGGTGGTGCACCAGCTCGATCCGCCGATCGCCGACCTCCAACGTGTCGGCGTCGTCGACGACATGGGTCGGGCGTCGCGTCTCGGGCGACAAGAAGTGCGAATCGGCCGAGCGCTCCATCTTGAAGTCGGCCCGCACGCCGCCGAACTGACGGGCGTTGATCCGCCGGTTCCAGTCGTTGGTGTACGCGTACCGGTCGAAGCGACGGGCGACGTTCTCGTGGCCGACCACCTCCGGCTCGCCGAACGCGGCGGCGAACGCCGGGCTGCCGCCGACGTGGTCGATGTGACCGTGGGTGTACACGAGGTGGGTGACCGGGTCGGAGCGCCAGCCCTGGATCGCCTCCACCACCTTGCCGCCGGTCGCGGCGTGCGAGGCGTCGAAGGCCACCAGTCCGTCGCCGGTGTCGAGCACCACACTGTGGCTGAAGCTCTCGACCATGGCGAGCCCGTCGTCCACCTCGGACAGCTCGTTGGTCACCCGGTTGATCAGCGCCGGGCCACCCTCGGCATCGCCGGAATCGATGATCCGCGACGACAGTTCCAACAGATCTGCCATGGGACGACAGTACCGCTGAACCTGTTACATCGGGGTCTGACACCTTTGTGACAGGTTCAGCAGCAGGGGGCGTCGCCGGCGGCACGGTCGACCGGGGCGAACTCGACGGCGAGCTTCCGGCCGCGCAGGCCGGCGGTGACGACCCGCATCGAGGCGACCATCCCGATCAGCGCCGGCGTGATCAGGATGCGCGAGCTCCCGGCGCGCAGCGTCCGGTAGGCGGCGAGGTTCTTCCCGTTGACGTTGGTGTCGACCGACACCTCGGCGACCTTGCCTCAACCGGTGGGTCGGATGAAATCGATCGCCATCGTGCCGCCCCGCTTGTCGAGCAGGCGGCGGGCGTCGTCGGTGATCTCGATCCTCATGGGTCCAGCTCCCTCGTCACTCCAGCATCGAGTAGTCGACGACCACGCCGCGGCCCTCGCAGTCCGGGCACTCCTCGGAGTACTCCGTGAGCAACCCCTCGCCGATCCGCTTGCGGACGTCGTCGGACCGGAAGAGCG
>CAYGLH010000572.1:0-1797 GCA_964350535.1 uncultured Ilumatobacteraceae bacterium | reverse complement strand
GATCGCCACCGCGCGGTTCGATCTTCACGACGTCGGCACCGAGATCGCACAGGATCGCCGAGGCGATGGGCGCGAACACGAACCCGGCCACCTCCACGACACGCACACCGGCCAGCGGGAAGGAGCCGTCGCTCATCGCCCGCCGTCGACACTCGGACCTGCGAGCCGGAACCGCACTCCACACAGCGTCACGTCCGTCGGGGTGGTCGCCAGCCCGATTCGTGGCGCGGAGTCGAGAGCCGTCTCGGGTTCACCGACCTCGAGATCGATCGCGGTGATGCCGCCCGCCGGGGCAGCTGGTCCGACGACGAACGACACGTCGCCAGAGACGAGCGGCACGGCACGTCGTCGACCGTCCACCCGAGGTCGCGCGCCCGACAGCGCTCCGAGGCGCTCGGCGGCAAGGCCGGCGTCGGACACCTCGACCTGCACGCCGGTCAACCTGCGGCCGGCGTCCGCATCGCGCTCGGTCGACCTCGGGCCCGCAGGCATCCAGGTGCCATCAGGATCGTCACGGTCGGCGGTGCGTTGACGACCGATCTCGAGGAACACGCCCCCGCAGTCGGACGGGTGGAGCTGCGCGCCGCGGTAGTCGTGCGTGGTGAAGCCGTGAACGACGCGCACCCCGAGTTCCGCGAACTCGTCCTGATCGAGCCGGTCGGTCAGCGCCTGGAGCACCATCATGTATCCGGCTCCCGATCGTCCATGCAGGTAGCGCGCCGCCGGCGTGTCGTCCCCGAGTGGCTGGAGGACCTCGAGGAACTGCGCGCCGAGCGCGAGCACCGAGTTGCGTACGCCGAAGTGCTCGACCCGCGGGTCGACGAAGCACACCTCGAGACCGAACACGGTGCCGAGCTCGTCGACGGTCCGCTCCAGGTCGTCCGTGGCGAGCACCACCTGGCGGCGGGCGAGGTCGCTCACGACGCTGCGACTCCGTCGTCGTCGACCGCCTCGGCGGCCCGGATGGGCGGCATCCCGATCACTCCCGATGCGCTGAGCTCCTTGATCTCGTCGTCGTCGATGCCCACGGCGAGAAGCTCTGCTCGAGTGTGCTGACCGAGCCCAGGTGCGCCGCCACGCGGTCGGATGTCGGCTCCCTGGATCTTGAACGGCACCGCGACGGTCCGATACGGATGCCCATCGTGCTCGAAGGTGGGGAACGCATCGATCGCGGCGGCCTGAGGATCCTCTGCGAACTCCGACAGCGTGGCGATCGGACCCCAGATCAGCCCCGCCTGATCGAAGATCTCGGCCCACTCGGCCAACGGCTTGCGGGCGATCGCGTCGTCGAACCGACCGGTCAGCTCCTCGACGTGCTCGAAGCGCCCCCTCGCGGTGGCGAATCGCGGGTCGTGCGCCATGTCGTGCACGCCGAGCGCCGTGCACAGCGGCACCCACCAACGCTGCTCCGGCATGTTGATGATGAACCAGCGGTCGTCGGCACAACGGAACCGGTTGAGCAGCGGAGCGACGAGCTTGGTCCGGACGCGCTTGGTGGGCTGTCGACCGTCGACCAGCACCGGAGCGAGGTCGCTGGCGAGCGTCCACGCGGCGGTCGACATCAGGTTCACGTCGAGCACCTGGCCCTCGCCGGTCCGCGTCACCATCGCCAACGAGGCGAGCACACCGGCGAGCAACGCCAGTCCCGTCGTGTGGTCGCCTTGTGCGGGTCGCGGCGCGGGTGGCGGCTCGCCGGGATCGGCCATCGCGTCGAGCAGACCACTCCGACCGAAGAACGCCGTCACGTCGTAGCCAGGGCGGTCGATGTCCGGTCCGTCCGCGCCGTAGCCGGTGAGC
>CAYGLH010000571.1:0-1804 GCA_964350535.1 uncultured Ilumatobacteraceae bacterium | reverse complement strand
CACCGGCATCGACACGGCGCCGTACGACCTGATCTTCGCCCGCACCAGCGGCGAAGATGGCGACGGCACCGGCATCACCGCGTTTCTCGTCCCGACCGACTCGCCCGGGTTCGAGATCGAGGAGTTCCTGTGGACGTTCAACATGCCGACCGACCACGCCACCATCTCGCTCACCGACGTGCGCGTGCCGAACTCGGCGATCTTCGGCGGCGAGGGCAAGGGCCTGCAGGTCGTGCAGCACTTCTTCAACGAGAACCGCATCCGTCAGGCGGCGTCCAGCCTCGGCGCAGCGCAGTACTGCGGCAACCGCGACGGCGAGTACGCCAAGATCCGCAAGCCGTTCGGCAAGCCCTTGTCGACCAACCAGGGCATCCAGTTCCCGCTCGTCGAACTGCAGACGCAGTGCGAGATGCTGCGCGCCCTGATCCACAAGGCCGCCTGGCAGATGGACACCTATGGTGCGTTCTCGGCATCGGACAAGGTCTCGATGTGCAACTACTGGGCGAACCGCCTGTGCTGCGAGGCCGCCGACCGGGCGATGCAGGTGTTCGGTGGGCTCGGCTACTCGCGCCACGAACCGTTCGAGCACATCTACCGCCACCACCGCCGGTACCGGATCACCGAAGGTGCCGAGGAGATCCAGATGCGCCGCGTCGGCGGGTACATGTTCGGCTACATGAGCCAGCGGGCCCCCAAGGGCGTCACCGAGTAGACGTGCAGGACCGACCGACGGCGGAGGAGCTCCTCGCCGACATCGCCGCGCTGCTCGACGACGAGGTGCTCCCGGTCCTCGACGGCGGGGTGCAGCACCACGTGCGCGTCGCCGCCAACCTGTGCCGCGTCGTCGAGCGCGAGGTGCGACTCGGCCCTGCCCTCGCCGCCGAGGAGGAGGAGCTGTTGCGGGCGCTCCTGCCCGCCGCGCCCGCCAGCGCCGACATCACCGAGCTGCACCGGCGTCTCGCCGCGGCCATCCGTGCCGGCGAGGTCGACGACGAGGCGGCCCGGGCGGCCCTGCTGACGATCACCCGCGGCAAGCTCGCCGTCAACAAGCCGGGCTACGGCGACTTCGACTTCGCCGGCGAGGTCGGGCGGTGAGCACCGACCTGCGGGCCACCGTCGCCGGTCTCGAGCGCTACCTCGCCGAGCTGTGGGGCACACCGGTCGCGGTGGTCGACGAGCGCGCCGCATCCGCCGGCGCACGCCGGCTCAACCTCCTGTTCACCGCCCGGCGCAGCGACGGCGATCACCGGCTCGTCGCCACGATCATCCCCACCGCCGCACTGCAGATCGTGAGCATCGAGGTCGAGGCGGCCAACCTGCGCTTCGCCGAGGCGGCGGGCATGCCGGTCCCCCACGTCGTGGCGGACTGCGCCGACGAGTCGTATGTCGGCGGGCCGTTCATCATCTCGACCGCGGTCGACGGCGAGACCGTGCCGCGCCGGGTGCTGCGCCTGGTCGCCGACGATCCCGCCCTCGGACCACGCCTGGCCCGTCAGTGCGGCGACGCGCTGGCCCGCCTGCACCGCGCCGACACGTCGTCGTGCCACCCGGACGTCACCGCGCCGCCGGCCGGCGCGTCGCCGGCGCAGGCGGCGCTGCGCCGCGTGCGCGAGCAGCTCGACGACCTCGTCCAGCCGTCGGCGGCGTTCGAGCTCGGGTTCCGCCACCTGGCGTCCTCGGTGCCCGACGGCGAGCCGACCACGCTCGTCCACAACGACTTCCGCAACGGCAACCTGATCATCGGTCCGGACGGCCTACGCGCCGTGCTCGACTGGGAGGCGTCCGGGCTGGGCGCGCCGATGAG
>CAYGLH010000570.1:0-1805 GCA_964350535.1 uncultured Ilumatobacteraceae bacterium | reverse complement strand
CTCGGTGGTGGCCGTATCATTCGAAAATGTAGAGAAGCCACGGGGTCGCGACCTAGTGGTAGTACTGCTCGGAGTACTCACGAATGAGTGTCTCGAGCGAACCGATGTAGCCGCCGCCATAGTTTCCGAGTGGCGACCCGTCGATGGCATCGAACCTCCGGCGCACGTGAGCGTGGTAGAAGGGCGTGCCATTGTCGTCGTCGAGGATGCCGTACTCGAACCAGTTCTCGATGATGCGATCGAGCTCGTCACGGATGTCTTCGTCGAGCGAGGTACGCGAAGGGTACTCGAACTTTACGGAGTTCGAGAGGTCGTCGAACCACGCGTCGCCGCTCGCTCCGCCGTCGGCGAGCTCGAGTCGGACCGCGAGCTGCGGCACCGGGCCGTGCGAGAATCCGTCGACGGATGCGAAATGAGACGCGTAGTCGCTTCCCACGTTCAGCGTGAAGGATTGCCACGTGTTCGCTTGCGAGACCTGGATCGGCGTCGGATACAGCGTCTCGTCGTTGGAGGTCTCCGATCCGAGCTGGTCACCGAATCGGTAGACGACGCGCCGCGGGTCGTAGTAGATCACCGGGTCGAGCTGAATGCGCGCCGAAAGGAAATGCTGCGTCGAGAGGGGACTACCCACTTCCGACGTCTCGAACGCGAGGACCTGGCCTTCCTCCACGTAGATGCGCTGGCTGAAGACGATGCCGTCCGAATCGTCGACCGAGAACGTGCCGAGAGTCCGATCGAGGGCCATTGACGTTTCGTCGTCGTGCAGCGTGATGCGAAGTGCGACGTCCGAGCCGGGAGTTGCCTTCTCGGGCGAGGCTTCGTACGGATTGCGTGCGGCTCGCGCTTGAATCTGGATCCATCCGTCTTCGGGGGCGACCCAAGCACGGACCGCCGCCTCGTAGGTTGCCGTCGCCGAGTACCCGGCGATCTGGTAGTTGAGATGGACCCGTGCAGATGGATCGTTGGCTCCCTCATAGTAGTTGATGACCTCGTTCTGGAGGTCGACGAAATCCATGTCGGTGTAGGTTTGGGTGCTCGAGTCGTACGTCATGTAGATCCACTCGCCGGTGAGGCTCGGGTCGCTCGGAGCACGCAGACCCCAGGAGCCGCCCGTGTACGCGACGGGTGCCTCCTCCACGACGAGGCGGGCTTCGACGTCGAGGTCCGTCAGCAGGACCTGCCCGCTGATGGTCATCGTGTCGGTGAGCCCCTCGCTCGCTCCTTGCGCGATGTACTCGAAGGCGCCGAAACGCTGGATCACGTGGTCGCTCGTGTTTTGTAGGCGCAAGGCTTGCGTGGTCCCGGCGCCCTTCGTGATGAAGTGAACTTTCCCTTCGGCGTTGTTCCAGTAGCCGCCCTTGAAGACGTGAGCCGGATCGTACGTCGATGGCACGCTGTCCTCGAAGGTGCCGTTTCCGATCGTGTCTAGCGCTCGCTGCGTACTCTGCGCGAACGCCGTTACGGCCAAGATCGTGACCATGAGGCATGAGAGGGGCACATATGCTGATCGTTTGGAGGGGGACATTGCGAGTCCTTTCATTCGAGACCCTCGTCGGGGGGCTTCGCACCGAAGTCGGGAGGAGGCGACCTGCCGTCTCCGCGAAATCTCGACCGGTGACATCGACACTCATGTCTCGGGAGGCGCTCGAACAGTTCTGCAAAAAACCGACGTCGGCGATGGACTCAGGGTTCCAAGGCGACGAGTTGAACCGTGAGCAACGAAGAGAGCCGGAACTTTTTTTCGAGGCGCATTGTCACGATGGCCCCCACGACCGCAGCACCGGTGGCATATCCGGCACCGCGTG
>CAYGLH010000569.1:0-1807 GCA_964350535.1 uncultured Ilumatobacteraceae bacterium | reverse complement strand
GGCCACTACCCAGAGCTCGAGGTCGTGGACTGGAACGACTACAGCGCCGGTCGGACCGGATGGTTCACCGACGACCGGCTGCATCAGACGTCGCTCGGGGCCGAGCGCGCCGCCGACTTCATCTCGAGAACGCTCGCGCACCTCGAGCGCCGCACGTGCCCCTCGGAGGGGCAGAGCACCCCTGGCGGTTGGTGCGCCGAACCGACGTGATGGTCCGGGGAGTCGCGCCGCTGTTGCCGTCGGCTCTCGCCGAACGCGCGCAACGAGGGGCGCGCCGGTTGACCGGTAGATGACGGTCAGCGGCCTTTCGGCGTCGGGTCGGGGACCTGCCAGTCGGTCGGCATCTTCGAGAAGTCGAAGAACGGCGTCTCGTCGTGGGCGGCGACGGCGTCTTCGATCTGGTCGTAGAAGCCCTTGCCCGTCTCCTCGGCGAACGTGATGGCGACGTCCGCCTCGGCGGTGCCCGGCTGCGGTCGCTGGACGTACTCGGGGAAGGTCGCCTCGGCGGCGTCGCCTTCGTCGTAGCCGCGGGCGAACATCTGCTTGAGGATGCCGAAGCCGTCGTCGCGCACGAGCGTCTGGCCGCGCGGGGTGCCGCCCAGCGACTTCATGTGCGATTGGAACCGCTCGAGGTCGTAGGTGTCGTACGCCACGTGCTGGCACGAGTGGTCGCCGTGCCGCTCGACGAACTTGGTGACCTGCGACTTCTTGGAGCGGTCGATCCCCTCGATGAGCGCAACACCGAACTCGCCGTAGTCGATGCACCAGATCTTCATCGAGCTGTCGGGGTCGTCGGGCCGGACGTCGTCGATCCGATTGATGAGGGTGCCGCCCTCGACCTCGATGTGGAACCACGCCCAGCGCTCGATGGATCCCTGTTCACAGGCGTACGTGACGTGGTCGACCTTCTTCAACAGTGACGCGCTCATGCCTCCATCGCAGCAATTCGGCGCACGGCCGTCAACAGGAGTGCGCGATCTGGCAACTAAGGTGCCCATGATCTGTCAAGATGGTCATCGACGCCCGCCCCGTGCGGCGCCCTTCGCGCACGATGACCACCCGACCGCTCGACACCACCGACCTCCGGCTGATCGCCGCACTCCGCTCGACCCCGCGCGCCACGATCGTGCAGTTGTCCGAGACGGTCGGCATCGCCCGTGCAACGGTGCAGTCGCGTCTCGCACGACTCGAGGACGAGGGCGTGGTCACCGGGTTCGGCCCCGACATCGACGGTTCGGTCGCAGGCCTCGACGTCCTCGCGTTCTGCACGCTCGAGATCCAGCAAGGATCGCACACCGCCACGGTGGAGGCGCTGACGGCCATCCCTCAGATCCTCGAGATCCACACCGTCACCGGGACCGGCGACCTGCTGTGTCGCATCGTGGCCGACTCGAACGACCACCTGCACGACGTGCTCCAGCGCGTCGCCACGGTGCCGACGGTGCGCCGCAGCCAGACACAGCTGGCACTCTCCACGAGCCTCCAGCGCAGCATCGCCGACCTGATCGTGGAGCACGCTCAGCGGAAGTGAGCCTCCGCGGAGCGGCCAACTACTCTGCAGCGGCGTGAGCGAGGGCAGCAACGGCGACGGGGACCGCGTCGATCCGTCCCGCCCGAGGTCGCCCGACCCGCTCATGGAGGGATCGATCTGGCGCACCTCCGACGATCGCCACACCGTCGACCCACGCGTTGCTCGCCCCCCGGTCGACCCCGCGTCGATCTGGGAGGACGACACCGACGTCGACGACGAGGGCGGCGGGGCCGACGACACCGGACGGCTGACGATCTCCACCACACCCGACGGCGG
>CAYGLH010000568.1:0-1810 GCA_964350535.1 uncultured Ilumatobacteraceae bacterium | reverse complement strand
CGACCGACCCCGCCGCGGAGGCGACCCTCGACGAGGCGGGCTACCGGCGCCGCAGTCGTCGGTCGTTCTGCCTTGGCGGCGCGGCGGTGGTCGGCGGCTGGTTCGGGTGGAAGTGGGTGCAGAACCGCCCGGAGGACAACAACATCCCGGACCTGCTGCGCGCCGGACACGAGTTCAACGAAACCCTCTGGTCAGGCCTGTACCGGCAGTCGGCCACCGCGCCGTCGTTCCCGCGCGACAGCTCGTCGATGATGCGGGTCAACGGGCGGCACGGCATCCGCGAGGAGATCGACCTCGACGCGTGGGTGCTCGAGGTGCAGGGGCCCGCCGGCGACGTGCTCGGCACCCACGTGCTGGCCGATGTCCAGGCGCTGCCCAAGCACGAGATGACCGTGGAGCACAAGTGCGTCGAAGGGTGGAAGCACGTGGTCACCTGGGGTGGCGCCCGCTTCCGCGACTTCGCCGCGCCCTACGACGACATGCTCGGTGGTCTCCCGGCGTACGTCGCACTGGCCACGCCGGACGGCGAGTACTACGTCGGCGTCGACCGCGAGTCGATGCTCAACGATCAGGCGTACCTCGCCTACGAGCTGCAGGGCGAGCCGCTCACCCAGGAGCACGGTGCACCGCTGCGCCTCGCCCTGCCGAACAAGTACGGCATCAAGCAGCTCAAGCGCATCGGCGTGATCCGCTTCACCGACGAGCAACCGCCGGACTACTGGTACGAGCGCGGGTACGACTACTACAGCCAGCTCTGACCTCGCCTCGTCGACACTCGGTCGCGTCAGAACTCTCGACGTGATTCCTTGCACCTGTCGTCGAGAATCCCGTCGAGAGTGGCGCGGCAGAGCGGCGCGACGCGGCCGTCGGCCGGTGTCGGTGAGGGTGACGGTGAGGGTGACGGCGGTCAGGCGGTGGGCAAGCGCTCGCGCAGGTCGCTCGGCAGGATCCGGCCCCGAGCGACGAGCCGGGTGCCGACCACCACGGTGATCGTCTGCGCAGTGAGCAGCCCGACCAGCACGATCAACTGCGCGGCGGCGGCGTCACTCGGGCTCCCGCCGCCGAGGAGCACGCCGACGAAGGCCCCCGGCAGCGTGACGAGGCCCACGGTGCGCGTCTGATCGAGGCCCGGAACCAGCGCTTCGGGCCGGTGCGGGTCGATCGTCAGTGCGAGCGCCACCGATCGCTGGAAGCCGAGTGCCATCGCGCCCTCGACCTGTCCGAACCCCTCACGCACGGTTGCGAAGGCGCGCCGGATCGACAGGGCGAAGGCGGTCATCGTGTTGCCGATGACGATGCCGCAGATCGACACGATCGTCGCCGGCTCGAACGGCGCCGCGCCCGTACCGAACACGATCGCCAGCACCGGCAGCACCCCGCACATCAGCGTCAGCCCGATCCACAGCCAGTCGCCGCGCGCCTGCACGCGCCCGGCTGCCGTGCCGGTGGCGACCGCGAGCATCAGGCCGGCGAACAACAGCGACGACCACTCCTGCTCCAGCGCCACCGTGATGACGAGGGCGACGGCGAGCAACTGGATGGCGGCACGCGCCGCCGCCCGGGTCGCCGCCGCACCGGTCGGGAGCCGGCCGAGTCGCGCCACGAGCAGGCCGAGCGCGACCAGCGCCACCACGGCGACCGCGAGTTGCCAGTCGAGCGTGGGGCCGATGTCTGCAGCGAGGGGCATCCCGCCATCATGCAGCCCCGCACCGCGCCACCGCACCGATCACCCACCCCACCCCCAAGCTTTGCGGCACCGATCATCGGTGCAGCGACCACCATCCGACCCACAGACCGCACCACCCGGGTT
>CAYGLH010000567.1:0-1819 GCA_964350535.1 uncultured Ilumatobacteraceae bacterium | reverse complement strand
CGCGGTACGACTCGGCCTCTGCGGTGTAGGTCGGCTGCATGGTCCGAGCGTACCCCTCCGCGTCAGCCGTCGGGCGGGCGGAGCGTCAGCGCTGCGGCGGCGACGAGGCGGTCGACCGAACCGGTGACCTCGACGAGCTCGACCGCCCCCAAGCCGTTGGCCCGGTCGCGGTGACCGAGCTCGCGACCGATCACCTCGATCAGCGGGTCGCCGAAGACATCGACGACCGATCCGGCGAACAGGACGCGTCGCACGTCGACCAGCGCCAGCAGCGAACCGAGCGCCCGACCGACCATGATGCCCGTGCGCTCCACGATGGAGCTCGTGACGCGCCGCAGCGGCCGGTTCAGCTCCGTCTCCAGCGCCGCCGCCGACGCGTACGGGGTGAGACAGCCGCGCGCCCCGCACCAGCACGTCAGGCCGCCCGGGTCGACCGTGATGTGGGCGACCGAACCGGCGTTGCCGTGGGCACCGTGGAGCAGCGCACCCCCCTGGACGCAGGCCGACTCGACGGTCTCGTCGAGGAGCAGCACGACGAAGTCGTCGCAGTCGCGGCCTGCGCCGACCCAGCGCTCGCCCTCGGCCCGCGCCGCCGCGGCCGAGTCCAGGTGCACCGGCAGGTTCGTCATCGCCTCCAGGTGGTCGCGCAGCGGGAACCCGGACCATGCCCGGAGCTGCTGAGGCGTCACCGATCCCGCCGTCGTGTCGAGCGGTCCGGTGCAGCTCACGCCGACGGCCACGGGTCGCGGCAACTCGTCGGGGGCGGCGGCGATCACCCGCCGGATCAGCCCCTCGAGCGTCCGCCACACCTCGTGTGCCGGCGTGGTGACGCGGTCGCGCACGATCGTCTCGCCGCGCTCGTCGACGAGGCCCGCCGCGAGGCGACCGGGCGACACCGCGACCGCGAGGACCACTCGTTCGGCCTCGGCCGGCGACACGCGTCCCGCACTGCGCTCCACGCGCGCTGACAGACTCACCGCCGGGACGGTATCCCCGACTGTCCAGGAGTTCCCAGCGCGTCTACCCTCGTGGCGGTGAGCGTCGAGACCAGTAGGGACGACGCGGCCCGCGCGGGCGATCCGGGCGCTGGCCGCAGGCCGACCACATCGGAGGCGGCCACGTTCTCCGACCTGTTCGAGGCCGTGACGCGCAACGTCGCACAAGTGCTCTTCGGCAAGGAGTCGTCGATCGAGATGGCGGTCATCTCGCTCCTCGCCGAGGGCCACCTGCTCGTCGAGGACGTCCCCGGCGTGGGCAAGACCAGCCTGGCCAAGGCGCTGTCGGCGTCGATCGACTGCCGTTGGCAGCGCGTGCAGTTCACCCCCGACCTGTTGCCGACCGACCTCATCGGCGTGAGCATCTTCGAGCGATCCACCGAGACGTTCCGCTTCGAGCCGGGTCCGCTCTTCGCCAACATCCTCCTCGCCGACGAGATCAACCGGGCGTCCCCGAAGACCCAGTCCGCGCTGCTCGAGGCGATGGAGGAACGACAGGTCACCGCCGACGGGCGCAGCCGCCGCCTCGAGCCACCGTTCATGGTCATCGCCACCGGTGGACCAGGAGGGCACGTATCGGCTGCCCGAGAGCCAGCTCGACCGCTTCCTGATGCGGCTGTCGCTGGGCTACCCCGGGCGCGCCGCCGAGCTCGAGATGCTCGACAACCAGGGGTCGGCAGGGGCCCTGTCCACGCTCGGTCCCGTGGTCACCGCCCGCGAGGTCATCGGGATGATCGACGCCGTCAAAGGCGTCTTCGTCGCCGACCCGCTGAAGACCTACCTCGTCGATCTCGCCGAGGCCAGCCGACGCCACCCGGGCATCG
>CAYGLH010000566.1:0-1821 GCA_964350535.1 uncultured Ilumatobacteraceae bacterium | reverse complement strand
GTCGAGCCGGGGCCGCAGGCTGGGTCGCACTGGGCGTGCGCCGTCTGTGGCGCGACTCGGCCGATCGACGATCCGGCGCCGTGGCGCTGCCCGAATGCCACCGGGGGCGACCGGCACCATGTGCTGCGACCGGTCCTGCGGGGCTGGGACGCCGGGCCTTCGATCGGCTGGTCGTCGGAGCGGACGAACCCCTTCGCCGCCAACGACGGACGGATGACGTGGTCGGCGGTGGCGGCGGCGCGCGGCGTCGCACGAGATCAGCGCCTCGCGCTGGTCGAGCAGATCGACGAGCGCCTGGAGGCGACCGGCAGTCGAGCGTTCGTGCCGACGCCGCTCGCCAGGTCGGCGGACCTGTCCGATCGGCTCGGGTTCGCCCCGACGGGTGGCGTGTGGGTGAAGGACGAGACCGCCAACGTCGGGGGCAGTCACAAGGCGCGGCACCTGCACTCGATCCTCCTCCATCTGCAGGCCGCCGGCGACTCCGACGGGATCCTGGCCATCGCCTCGTGCGGCAACGCGGCCATCGCCGCAGCGGTGCTGGCGCGGGCCGCCGAACGTCCACTCGACGTCTACGTGCCGACCTGGATGGGGGAGGCGGTCGGCGAGATGTTGTCGTCTCTCGGCGCCCGGATCTCCCGTTGCGAACGCCGGGCCACCGACCCGCCGGGCGACCCGGCGATGCACCGGTTCCGCGAGGCCGTCGAGGCCGGTGCCGTGCCGTTCACGGTGCAGGGCCCGGAGAACGCGCTGTGCCTCGACGGCGGGCGAACGCTCGGCTGGGAGGCGCTCGACCAAGCTGCCGCGGCCGGGATGGCGCCGTTCGACCAGGTCTTCGCCCAGGTCGGCGGGGGAGCCTTCGCCGCCGCACTCGGCGCGACGATGTGCCCGCCGGAGGGCTCGGCACGTCTCCATGCCGTGCAAGCCGCGGGGTGCGCGCCCCTGGCGCGCGCGTGGGCACGCGCTGCTGAGCGACGACTGGCTCCCACCGATGTGGCGCAAGAGTGGGACACGTTGATGACGCCGTGGGACGCCCCCAGCTCCGCGGCCGACGGCATCCTCGACGACGAGACCTACGACTGGCTCGACGTGGCCGAGGCGATCGCCCGCTCCGGCGGTTCCCCGGTCGTCGCTGCCGAGGGCGACATCGTCGAGGCGCACCGGCTCCTGCGACGCTCGGGCCTCGACGTCAGCGTCACCGGTGCCGCAGGTCTCGCCGGCCTGCTGGCGATCCGCAGCGAGATCGACCCCACCGAACGGGTGCTGGTCGTCGCCACCGGCGTGGCCCGCTGAGCCCGGGGCCGGATCCAGCGCGACCCGTTCTCCGTGCTGGCCGCAGGATGTCTCGCGCAGATCGGTCTCGAGTCACGCCCACAGTGTTGAGATCGGAGTTGCGACGAGACGCTCCCCCAGAGGCACGCGCTGCGACCCGGTGTGGAGTACGACGCCGAGCTTGAATCGATCACCCAGCCTGTCGCGTAGGTACTCCAGATGTCGGGCGTCTCGGAGGCGGGGTGTTGCAGTCGCCTTGACCTCGATCCCCGCGACGCTGCGTCCACGTTCGATGAGCACGTCGACCTCGCGTTGGTCGCGGTCGCGGTAGTGGGCGATCGACGCCGGCCGCTCAGCCCACGTGTTCTGCTTGGCAAGCTCGCCGAGCACGAAGGACTCCAGCAGGGGGCCGAACGACGGGCTGTCGGACTGTGCCAAGTCGTCGGCGCTCTGGTCGGCCAGATGGGCGGCGAGGGCGGTGTCGATGAGGTGCGCGACACGCCGGCGCTTCGCCCGGTTGGTGCGACTGGTCGTCCACCCGCGCAGCAGGCG
>CAYGLH010000565.1:0-1822 GCA_964350535.1 uncultured Ilumatobacteraceae bacterium | reverse complement strand
CAGGGCGGGCATGGCACCAACGATAACGGCGTGTGTGCGCCTGGGGATCGTGACGTCGCGCCGGCCGTCACCGCGCGGGCAGGCGCTCGACGAGCATCGCGTTCGCCATCCCACCGCCCTCGCAGATCGTCTGCACCCCGAAACGGGCGTCGCGCCGTTCGAGCTCGTGCAGCAGCGTGGTCGCCAGGCGCGCCCCGCTGCACCCGAGCGGGTGGCCGAGGGCGATCGCGCCGCCGTTGACGTTGACCCGCTCGCGCGGCACGCCCACATCGCGCTCCCAGGCGATCACCGCCGAGGCGAACGCCTCGTTGATCTCGAACAGGTCGATGTCGTCGACCGACAATCCGCAGCGGTCCAGCAGCTTCGTGGTCGCCGGGATCGTCGCCGTGAGCATCAGGCGCGGATCCGTGGCCGCCAGCGTGACGTCGACGATCCGCGCCCGGGGCCGCAGCCCGAGGTCGGCGGCGCGCGCCGCGCTGGTGATCAGCACGGCGGCCGCACCGTCGGTGATCTGCGACGAGTTGCCCGCGGTGACCCGCCCGCCGTCGGCGGCGGACCGGAACGACGGCTCGAGCGCGGCGAGCGCCTCCCGCGAGGTCTCCCTGATGCCCTCGTCGCGGCGGATGAGCGTCCCGTCGGGACGCTCGATCGGCACCATCTCGGCCTCGAACCGACCCTCGTTCGTGGCGCAGTAGGCGTGCTGCTGGCTGCGCAACCCGAACTCGTCCATCTCGGCCCGCCCGATGCCCCACTCGTCGGCGATGAGCTCGGCGGCGACCCCCTGCGACACGAGCCCGCCGCGGTCGGCGTAGCGGGCCGACACCGCCGGACCGTACGGGAAGCCGAACTGACCGTCGATCATCGACGCCCCCATCGGCACGCGGGTCATCACCTCGACCCCGTTGGCGACGACCGCGTCGTAGGTGCCGGACATCACGCCCTGGGCGGCGAAGTGCAGCGCCTGCTGACTCGAGCCGCACTGTCGATCGACGGTGGTGCCCGGGACGCTCTCGGGCCAGCCGGCCGCCAGCACGGCGTTGCGGGCGATGTTGAGGCTCTGCTCGCCGACCTGCATCACACATCCCGTGATCACGTCGTCGATCGCCGCGGGGTCGATGCCCGTCCGGGCGGCCAGCTCGACGAGGGTCCGCGCCGCCAGGTCGACCGGGTGGATGTGCGCCAGCGCGCCGTTGCGGCGGCCGAGCGGCGTGCGCACGGCGCCGACGATCACGGCCTCTGCGGCCGATGGTCGTGAGACGGCCGTCGACATCTTCCGAGTGTGTCCGCGCCCGTCGGGCCGAGACAAACCGTGCGACGGCCGAGTGCGGCTAGGTGCCGGTGGGCGGCTCGGCGTCGCCGCCACCGTCGAGCAACCCGGCCAGGCGCTCGAGGGCGGCGACCTCGTCGTCCTCGACGTGCACGCCGAACCGGGCCTGCAGCGAACGGCGGTAGCTGACGTTCATCTCCCGCCACAGCCGTCGCCCCGTGCGCGTCAGCTCGACGTCGACGGCGCGCTGGTCATCGGCATCGGCGGAGCGGTGGCGGGCGATCCACCCCTCTTCCTCCAGCCGATCGAGGCGGCGGCTCACGCTGGAGGCCGGGAGGCGCAGGTCGGCAGCGATGTCGTTGGGACGCGCCCATCCGCCGCTGCGCTGCAACGACGCGAGCACCTCGAACCACCCGAGCGCGATGTCCCATTCGGCACGGAGGTCGTCGTCGATCCCGCGCTCGATGTCGGCGACCACCCCGCACAGTCGCCGCCACGCCGCGATGCGCGAGGCGTCGAGCCGGGGCACGATCAGTCCGTGGCGCGAAGGGCGGA
>CAYGLH010000564.1:0-1826 GCA_964350535.1 uncultured Ilumatobacteraceae bacterium | reverse complement strand
CGTCGCCCCAAGCCGACTTGGACCGAGGAACGACCGTGGTTGTGGGAGTTCGTGAATCGCCCCGGGTTTCGTGGAGGCTCGTTGGTTTGAGTCCTCACCGGGTGGCGGGGACGTTCTGACAGTAGTGGGCGGTCTCGAAGGCCGCCGGGGTGGTGTAGCCGGGGCCGGGTTCGATCTCTCCGTGGAGGCGCCGGCTGTTGAATCAGTCGACGTAGCTGAGCGTCGCGAACTCGACGTCCTCGAGCCCCGACCACGGTCCTTTCGGGTAGATCAGCTCCCACTTGTAGAGCCCGTTGAACGACTCCACGAGGGCGTTGTCGTAGCTGTCCCCCTTGGAGCCGACCGAGGCGACGATGTCGTTGTCCTCGAGCCGTTCGGAGTAGCGCACGCACAGATATTGCACCCCGCGATCGCTGTGATGGATCAGCTGATCCAGGGGGTCGCTGCGCCCTCGAGTCGCGACGGCCATCTCGAGCGCATCGATCGCCAGATCGGCTCGCAACGACTTCGAGGCCTGCCAGCCGACGACCATCCGGGAGAACACATCGATGATGAACGCCACGTACACCCAGCCGGTGTGCGTCTTCACATAGGTCAGATCCGCAACCCACAACCGGTTCGGAGCCGACGCTCGGAAGTCTCGTTGGACGAGGTCCGCCGGACGCTCGAGGGTGTCGTCGCCCTCAGTGGTGCGCACGAACACTCGACCGCGCCGGCAGCCCTCGATGCCGAGATCGTCCATCAACCGCTCCACGGTGCAGCGGGCGACCCTGATGTCGTCCTTGTTCAGCTGGTCCCAGATCTTGTCCGCGCCGTACACGGACAGGTTCTGCTCCCACACCCGCAGGATCTCGGGCTTGAGTTCGGCGTCGCGGATCGCGCGAGCCGATGGTGGACGCTTCTTGGCGGCGTGATAGGTCGATGGGGCGATGCCAAGGGTCTTGGCGATCGGCTCGATCCCCCACTTCAACGTGCCCGAGCGACGGTCGCGGTGTTCGTCGATGAACCGGATCACTTCTTCGACTGGCGGTCGAGCTCCGCCCCGAAGAAATGAGCGGCGGCCTTCAAGATGTCATTGGCCCGTCGAAGCTCGGCGTTCTCCCGCTTGAGCCGCTTCAACTCGGCCAGTTCCTCGGTCGTGGCACCGGGCCGCCGACCGGTGTCGCGCTCGGCCTGGCGGACCCAGAGCCGGACCGTCTCGGGCTTCGGGCCACCATCGGGCGTGGCGAGCTTGTCGGACACCGAACAGATCGCTTCCCACTGCGAGCCGTACTCGTGGCCGTGATCGAGGACCATCCGCACCGCGCGCTCGCGGAGCTGGTCCGGATACTTCCCAGGTTGCTTGGGCATGACTCCATCCTTCTCAAAGGTTGGAGCCTCCACCACACCCGGGGCGCTTCACCCCGAACCCTCGGGCTTGACAGAGAGGAGCCACACCGAGCGCTATCCCGGCGGCCACCGTCAGTGATCGCGTTACGAGCGCTGCCGGTGACGCGTACCGCTCCGCTGACGTGCCGATACCGGACGGGTGAATCGAGCACCGATGCGGAACGATATGGTGCCCCCGAACGGCATTCCGGGGGGTGGCCCTCGCGACACGTCTTGCGGTAGGAGACGCTTGTCGTCTGCGGACTGGGCGGCGCGGCCGGCAGTGTGGGTAGGTGGGTTCAGCCTCTGGCGAGTGCCCGGCTGGTGGGGCTGGCGGCGGTGTAGTCGGCGGGGTGCCCTTGGTAGAGAACGTGACCGCCGTCGGTACCGGCGCCGGGGCCGAGGTCGATGAGCCAGTCTGCGTATCGGATCATGTCGAGGTGGTGTTCGACGACGAT
>CAYGLH010000563.1:0-1836 GCA_964350535.1 uncultured Ilumatobacteraceae bacterium | reverse complement strand
CGTCTTCTCCGACGACGCCTACGTCGCCGCCTCGCGCGCCGGCGTCCTCGACGGCCACATGCTCGAGCAGCTCGGCGAGGAGCTCCGGTCCATCAAGCCGATGACCGCCGTCTTCGAGCAGGCCTACGTCAAGAACCTCCACGGCGACCACATCAAGGACGGCACGTCCAAGTGGGACCTGGCCGAGCAGCTGACCGCCGACATCCGGACCTTCGCCGAGACCAACGGCTGCGACCGCCTCGTCGCCGTGTGGTGCGGTTCCACCGAGGTCTACCGCGAGCCCACCGAGGTCCACCAGAGCCTCGCCGCCTTCGAGCAGGGCCTCAAGGACTCGTCGCCCGAGATCGCACCGAGCCAGATCTACGCCTACGCGCTGCTCAAGCAGTCGATCCCGCTGGCCAACGGCGCCCCCAACCTCAACCTCGACACCCCGGCGCTGCTGGAGCTGGCCGCCCAGAACCACGTCCCGGTCACCGGCAAGGACTTCAAGACCGGCCAGACCCTGATGAAGACCATCCTGGCGCCCGGTCTCAAGACCCGCATGCTCGGCGTCGAGGGCTGGTACTCCACCAACATCCTCGGCAACCGCGACGGCGAGGGCCTCGACGATCCGGAGAGCTTCAAGGCCAAGGAGGTCTCCAAGCTCGGCGTGCTCGACACCATCTTCGAGCCCGAGCGCTATCCGGACCTCTACGGCGACATCCACCACGTGGTCCGCATCAACTACTACCCGCCCCGCGGCGACAACAAGGAGGGGTGGGACAACATCGACATCTTCGGGTGGCTCGGCTACCCGATGCAGATCAAGGTCGACTTCCTGTGCCGTGACTCGATCCTCGCCGCCCCGATCGTCCTCGATCTGGCGCTGTTCATGGACCTCGCCGCCCGCGCCGGCGAGTCCGGCGTGCAGGAGTGGCTCAGCTTCTACCTCAAGGCCCCACAGGCCTCCGGCGAGAGCGGCGTCGAGCACGACCTCTTCATCCAGCAGACCAAGCTGAAGAACACGCTGCGCGAGTGGATGGGCGAGAACCCGGTCACCCACTCCGAAGCCGGCTGAGCCAGCACCACCGCTTCGCCCGCCCGTCCGCCCGCGGTTTGCGGGTCCGATCCTCGGCGCTCCCGCCCGCATCGGTCCCACAGACCGCCGTGGCCCGCGGGCGGGTCAGGGGTTGGTGAGGAGGCGGTGGGCGGCGCGGTCGGCGGCGTCGGGTCCGGTCAGCTGGCGGATCATCAGCAGGCCGTCGATCGTCGCGATGGCCGCCTCGGCCTCGGACTGCCGAACCTCGTCCTCCACGTCGAGCTGCGCAGCCGCCCAAGAGATCCATCCGTCGACGAGCTGCGGGACCAGCGAGCGGTACGGCTCCTGCCCGGCGGCGGCGAGGCCGACCGCCTCGAAGTACAGCGCGAACACGGCGTCGGCCTCGGCGGTGGTCACCGCGGGCCACGCCGCCCGGAGAAGCTCGCGGTGGTTCGCCGCGCGGACGCGGAACGCCGGCTCGAGCGACGCCTGGAGCCGGCCGCCGAGCGTGAGCAACACCTCGGTGATGAGGTCGTGCTTCGAGGGGAAGTAATAGACGACCGTCCGGTCGCTGATGCCGAGCCGGGCGGCCACGCGTCCGAAGCTGATCCGGCTGAGACCCTCGGCGAACGCGGTGTCCACGGCCGCCTCGAGGATCTCGTCGGCGCTGTGCTTGCGACCCATCGAGGTTGATTGTAGTGATCACTACAACTACTCTGTGTAGTAGTCACTACAACCCTTCGAGAGGTCCCACCATGTCGAAGCTCACCGCCGCCGCATCCTCCGAGCTGTTCCGCGACCCGCCGCAACGCTTCATC
>CAYGLH010000562.1:0-1841 GCA_964350535.1 uncultured Ilumatobacteraceae bacterium | reverse complement strand
CATCAGCGGCGAGATCTCACCGGCGTTGGACGAGGAGTACCTGGACGCCATCGACCAGCCGTACGCCGTGGACGTCGGGGCCCAGGTGCCGCACATCCCGCTCCGGCACTACGTGATGGGTGAGCGCTGCTACGACTCGGCCAGCGCGAATGACGTCTCGCAGATGTCCGAGCTCTGTGAGCAGGCGCTGCGCGCCGGGGCCCTCGGGTTCTCGACGTCGAGGTTCTACGGCCACCGCAATCGCGACGGCGAGGCGGTCCCGGGCACGCACGCCGAGGCCGACGAGATGTTGGCGATCGGCGAGGCGCTCCGTGCCAGCGGCGTGGGGACGATGCAGATCATCACCGACGGTCGGGACGATCCCGACGAGCTCGCGTGGGTCATGGAGATCGCACGGCTCACCGGTCGCCCGGTGACGTTGTTGGCGAGCGCCACGCCCGACAGTGAGTTGTGGCGGACGGCCGAACGAGCGGCCGGCGAGGGGCTCGAACTGCGCCCTCAGGTGGGTGCGCGGCCCGCCTCGGTGCTGATGACGCTCGAGGGGACACTGAACCCGCTCCGTCTGTTCCCGACGTTCTCCGAGATCAAGGACCTGCCCGTCGACGAGCAACGCCGGGCGCTGCGCGACCCGGCGTTCCGCGATCGGCTCCTTGCGGACGAACACCGGCCACATCGGTTCCCCGAGACGAACATGATCCTGAGCACCTGGGATCGGATGTACGTGCTCCCCGCCGACCTCGGGTACGAGCCGTCGTACGCGGACTCGATCGCCGGCCTCGCCGAGGCGAGCGGTGCGGACGTCCGAGAGGTCCTGATGGACGTGATGGCCGCCGGCCGGCCTCTGCTGTTCCTGTTCGGCAACTACCCCGGACACCTCGATGACCAGGTCGAGGTGATCCGCAACCCGCGTTCGGTGTTCGGACTCTCCGATGGCGGCGCTCACTGCGGGGTGCTGTGCGATGCGAGCGTCCCGACCTACATGCTGGCCTACATGGCGCGCGACCGAGCCCGCGGCACGCTTCCGGTCGAGTACGTCATCCACAAGCTGACATCGGATTCGGCGAGCGTCTACGGCCTCCGCGACCGCGGCGTCCTGGAGGTGGGGCTTCGCGCCGACATCAACGTCATCGATTTCGACACCCTCAGGCTGTACGACCCGGAGCTCGTTCGCGACCTGCCGGCAGGTGGGAAGCGGATCGTCCAACGGGCGAGCGGGTACGACCTGACGGTGTGCGCCGGCACGGTCACGTTCGAGCACGGCGTCCACACGGGTGCGCTGCCCGGCAGGCTGGTCCGCGGATGTTGAGCCGTGACGACACGGGCGATGCCGAGGACCGGGCGACCGACCGTCGAACGAGGGGCGGCCATCGTCCCACGGGGACCTCGGCGAACCGGCGTGCGCGGGCGAAGGAGAGTGTCACCAGAAAGGGTGAACAGTCGAGGTCGAACCTGATCGCCGCGGCCCGCAGGATCTTCGAGCGCGACGGATATGTCGATGCGCGGGTGAGCGACATCGTCGGCGAGGCGGGTGTCGCCCACGGGAGCTTCTACACCTACTTCCCCTCCAAGCTCGAGGTGTTCCGCGCGATCATCGAGGATCTGGGCGACGAGATCCGCGGTGCGGTCTCCCATGCGCCGGATGACGTCCCCGGTGACACGGTCAGCAACCTCTGGCGGGCGAACCATCGCTACCTCGAGTACTACGAGCGCAACGCGGCGATGCTGGCGCTGCTCGACCAGGTCGCGAAGCTCGATCCGGACATCGCCGAGATCAGGATCTCGGCGCGTCGGCGGCACGTCGAGCGCATCGCCACGACGATCCAACGCCTTCAGGAGCGGGG
>CAYGLH010000561.1:0-1871 GCA_964350535.1 uncultured Ilumatobacteraceae bacterium | reverse complement strand
TGGTACGGGGTCCAGTCAATGCGGTCAGATCCGCGCAACAGAGCTTCCTCTTATGTATCAATCGAAAAATCGGCGGGGCGCCTCGGCTCGGCGGCCGCTGACCGGCCTTTGATCGTGACGGGTCCGTCGTTCGCCGATGCTCCGGGCCAGGGACTGGCAGTCGCGGGCACGCAGCGACGCCGGGCTCCGGCCGAGCACCTGACGCCACTCGACGTGGTCGAGGTCGCCGAGCGCGGTGAGCTGTTCCTCGACGCGAGCGAACTCGGTGGCGACCTCCTGCAGGGTCATCCGGGCGAGGGCCGCGCCGAGGCAGTAGTGCGGGCCGCTGCCGAACGTCAGGAGCTTCGGCGCGTCGGGCGCGTCGAAGCGCGCGGGGACGATCTCGTCGGGGTCGGACCAGACCGCGGCGTCGCGGCTCGCCGAGGCGCTCGACAGCAGCACGATGGTTCCTGCCGGTCGCGCCTCACCGGCGATCTCGACCGGTTCGATCAACGTTCGCGGCACCACGTCGATGCTCGGATCGAAGCGGATCGTCTCGTCGACGACCGATGCAGGCGTCGCGGTGGTGGCACGGATCGCGGCGCCCAGTTCCGGGTGGCGCAGCATCGTCAGGAGGGTGCAGCCCGCCTGGCTGGCGGTCGTGTCGTGGCCGCCGACGATCAGGTTGCCGACGATCGTGACGGTCTCGTCGTGGGTGAGGCGGTCGCCCTGGTCCTCGACGTCGAGCAGCGCGCTGATCAGGTCGTCGCCGCGTCGATCCGCGCGCCGCTCGATCATCTCGGTGACGTCTCGTTCGAGACCGACGACCGCATCCTCGGCGGCAGCGATCTGATCGGGCTCCATCAGACCGAAGACGGGGCTCAGCGCATCGCCGTACCCGACGAAGTCGGCGACCTGCTCGTCCGGGACGCCGAGCAGACGGCAGATGACCGCGAGCGGCAGCGTGGCCAGCGCATCGACCAGGTCGCCCGATCCGGCCTCGACGATCGCGTCGAACCGATCCCGAGCGGCGAGGCGGGCGAACTCGCGGTGGTGCTCGACGGCGCGCGGCGTGAACGCCCGGGCGACGAGTCGACGGGTCCGGTGGTGGGCGTCGCCCTCGTTGGTGAACATCAGCTGCGAATACCAACGTCGGAGGGCTCCGTCACCGATCCCCATCGCGTCGAACAGCGAGAGTCCGAGCCCGGCGAGTCGGGCGTCGTGGGAGAAGCGCTCCACGTCCTGGTAGCGCACGACGATCAGCCCGCCGACCTCCTCCCAGATCGCGGCGTCTCCGGCAGCGCGAGCCGCCGCCAGCTCTCGGTGCAGCGAATCGTCGATCACGTTCTGGAAGACGTGCAGCTCCACGTGGACCACCCCCCGGTCGGACACCAGGTTGTCCGACCGGGTACTTCTCTGCAAGCGATATCGCGTCGACGAACGTCTGTTCCCCGCGGTAGTCTGACGGGATGGTCGACACCGTTGACGACGATCTGCTGATCCTCGGCGACAGCCCGGTGGCCAACTACGGGGCGGGCGACGACGAGGTGCTGCGCGTCGAGTCCGAGTTCGAGCCGGCCGGCGACCAGCCGGCGGCGATCGATCTGCTCAGCAAGGGGATCACTCGCGGCGACCGGTTCCAGACGCTCCTCGGCATCACCGGTTCGGGCAAGTCGGCCACCATCGCCTGGACGATCGAGCGCTGCCAGAAGCCGACGCTCATCCTCGCGCCCAACAAGTCCCTCGCCGCACAGCTCGCCCAGGAGATGCGTGAGTTCTTCCCGAGCAACCGGGTCGAGTACTTCGTCAGCTACTACGACTACTACCAGCCCGAGGCGTACATCCCGTCGAGCGACACCTACATCGAGAAGGACAGCTCGATCAACGACGAG
>CAYGLH010000560.1:0-1886 GCA_964350535.1 uncultured Ilumatobacteraceae bacterium | reverse complement strand
TCCGTACGTACCCGTCGGCGAAGAACGCCGGCCGCATCGTCTGCTTCGAAGTCCCGCCCGTCCGGCGGCGCCTGTGGGACAGCCGCGAGTTTGCCGTGGCGTTCACGGATGAGTAGCGGCTGTGGAGATTGACCGACCGGTACCTTCACCCTCGGACGAGGTCAGCGATCGCTGGAGCGATCTCCTCGCTGAACGGCGGCCCCCACGGGATCGTGACGTTGTAGACCGGCACCTTGTTCACCACAGCGCTCAGCGCTGAGAGATCTTGGACCAGTACCTTCGGGTCACTCCATCCGTAGACGCGTGGAAAGCGCAAGATCCAGGACACGGCCTCACCGGGTGGCAGCCTGGTCGCCTCGGTCGCGGCGGAGTCACGGCTCGGAGATGGGATCACGATCGTTCCCAGGTTGAAAGGCCTTGGATCAGCGGTCGCCGGCCCGAACGCGAGTCGGTCGTCGGCAGTGGTTCGACGACTCGCACCGTCGATTCCGTCTGCCAGCTCGTGGGCCTTGGCTCTGAGTCGAAGCTCGGGAGCGCCGCCCACGCAGGACGGAACCTCACCCGGTTCGATGACGAGGACGTCGTCGGTGATCAACCGTGCGCCGTCGTTGCACATCAGTGCGGCCACCGTCGACTTTCCCCTCCCAGACTGTCCGACGAATGCGATCGCTGTCTCGCCGAGCGCGACGGCGCTTGCGTGCAGCACCGTCTTGCCGCGAAGGGCGAGCAGGAACGAGCTCACGGTTCCGGCCACCAGTACTGGCAAGAGGTCGTGCTTGCCCGAGCGATCGGGGTGCACCACGATCTCGTCGAGGTGTTCCGAGATCACGCACTCACCACAGTCGGTGAAGCACATGGTGAATCCGCCGTCGTGGCGTGTGCCCGTGTACCACCGCTTGCCCGTCGGATCATCGAGGTGGACAAGCATCGCGCCCGAGGGCACGCGATCGGACGTGTCGACCTCGGGGCCCCATCGCACCGTGACGTCGGCTTCGTCTCCGTCGATCCTAGGCAGCGCAAGCTCGAGCTCGGAGGCGATCCTGAGTCCGCACTGGTAGTAGTGCCGCATCGGCTGGCTCACATCGGTGCTCCGGAGGGAGTGACGTCGAAGGCGGCATAGTTGGCGAGGTCTTCGAGTGGGCGGCCTCCGAGCTCGAGCCAGGCGTGCGTGTAGAACTCGCCTTGGCCGCCGACGAGGCCGATCCGAAGCGTGGGACGCATGCGCCGAAGAAGGTGGCCTGCGACCAACGACTCGCGCAGGCACGGCCCCTTGCTGAACGGCCAGACTGCAGCGACGCGCCGGGTACAGAGCACTTGTCGGCGCGGCGTCGGTGGGAGCTCGCGAAGTGTCAGACGACTTGAGTTGCCAGCTCGAGGGGTGACGTCGAGCGGGCAACCGAGCAGCTGGCTGAGACGCTGCAACTTGACGGTTCTAATGAGCACCTCGACGAACGCGATCGTGAGGAGGACGCGGAGAGTGGTGAGCGAGTCGCGCGGCGACTGAGTCAGCACTCGACGAATGCCCCGAGCGACGACATGACGATCGGCGCGCCCAGAGACACTCGGGATCGGCACCAGGGTTCAGTCCTCGATGAGGTTGCGGGCGTGCAGCGCAGACACAAATCCGTCGACGTCGGCTCGGGCCCGGTCCTCAGAGATCGCGAAGTGTTCGACGAGGCCGGCGACGAGCTCGTCCTCGGTCGCCGACTCGGCGAGCATCTCCCAAAGGACTCGGCCACTTCCGTTCAGCTTTAGATAGGTGGAGCCGTTCAGGTCGAGTACGACGACTTCCTCCCCCGCAGCGTGCCAGGTGAGTTCGGATTGTCGAAGCCGCATGGTCCTGTCCCGTCGTTCAGCATGCAATCGACCAGATCTTAGACTGCGCT
>CAYGLH010000559.1:0-1891 GCA_964350535.1 uncultured Ilumatobacteraceae bacterium | reverse complement strand
GCTGGACGCGCGCCTTGAGGATCATCGAGCCGTTGACGAGGGCCGGCCAGTAGGCCAGGCCGTGATAGCTGGGGTCGGGCTCGGTGAAGTTGGCGAAGCGGCCGGAGGCGCCGTAGTCGAACGTGCCGCCGTCGATGATCGCGCCACCGATCGAGGTGCCGTGGCCCCCGATGAACTTGGTGAGGCTGTGCACCACGATGTCGGCGCCCCACTCGAGCGGACGGAACAGGTACGGCGTGGCAACGGTGTTGTCGACCATCAACGGGATGCCGTTCTCGTGCGCCACCGCGCTGACGCCCTCGATGTCGAACACGTCGTTCTTCGGGTTCGGCAACGTCTCACCGAAGAAGACCCTGGTCTCGGGGCGGATCGCTGCACGCCACTGCTCGAGGTCGTGCGGGTCGTCGACGAAGGAGACGTCGATGCCCATCTTCGGGAGCGTGTAGTGCAGCAGGTTGTAGGTGCCGCCGTAGAGCGACGGCGACGCCACGACGTGGTCGCCCGCCTCGCACAGCGTGAGGAAGGCGAGGGTCTCAGCCGCCTGCCCCGAGCTGACCACCAGCGTGCCCGGCAGCCCGATCGCCGTGGTGCAGCCGCCCTCGAGGGCGTTGATCCGCGCCTCGACGGCCCCCTGGGTCGGGTTCATGATCCGCGTGTAGATGTTGCCGACCTCACCCAGCGCGAACAGGTTGGCCGCGTGCTCGGTGTCGCGGAACTCGTAGGAGGTCGTCTGATAGATCGGCACGGCGCGTGCGCCGGTGGCCGGATCGGGATCGCCCCCGACGTGGATCTGCTTGGTCTCGAAGCCCCAGTTCTCACTCATCGGGCGGCGACCCTAGCATCCAATCCCGACCACCGTGGTAGGGATTCGATCCATCGCCACCCACCCGACCGCCCCCGCGTCGGCCAAATTCCGGTCCAGTCGGCCCATCGCCGACACAAAACGGCACCCCCAGATCTGCGTCAGCCAAATTCCGGTCCAACCCACCCATCGCCGACACAAAACGGCACCCCCAGATCTGCGTCAGCGGATGGCGGCTCGAACCGGACATGGGCCGACGCAGATCGAGAAGCACGGCACACTGGGTCGATGCCGGATCAGGGCGACGAGCTGCGGATCGACCGCTCGGCCGCGTCGCGCCGGGTCGAGCTCGACCACGCGTCGTGGGTGGAGGTCACCGCGGGGTTCGTCCGCGACGCCGGCGGCGAGTTCCAGCGGATCCACGACGACACGCCGTGGGCGCAGACGGAGGTGCTGCGCTACGACCGCTACTACGCAGAGAACCGCCTCGGCGCCGTGCTCGCTGCGGACCGCGACCCGCTGCTGCGCCAGACCGGCATGCACCTCGAGTCCCGCCATCGCGTCCGATTCTCCGGCGTCGGCGGGCTGCTCTACCGCACCGGCGCCGACTTCCAGGGCCTGCACGCCGACCGGGAGATGAAGTGGCTCGACGACACGTTGATCGCGATCGTCGTGCTCGGCGCCCGCCGGCCGTTCGTGTTCCGGCCGCGTCGCCCGTTGGCCGAGGTCGTCGAACGCTCGCCCGCCGGTTCGCAGCCCGACGACGTCGTGCTCATGCCCGGCGAGGGCGACCTGTTGGTGATGGGCGGGGCCTGCCAGCGCGACTGGTTGCACGGCGTGCCGGCCGCCGACACCGACCGTGGTCGCATCTCACTCACGTGGCGCTGGACGAGCCGACGCGGCCGCCCCGACACCAATCCGAGCTACTTCGACGGCCGCCAGTACAGCGATCGCCCGCGCCAACCCGGCACCCGCCTCCGCCCCCGATGAGCGAACCTCCGACATAGCGGAAGGTCACTCATCGACGGCCGGGTCGACCGCTACCGATGAGCGGACCTCCGGGATGGCGGAAGGTCACTCATCGACGGC
>CAYGLH010000558.1:0-1895 GCA_964350535.1 uncultured Ilumatobacteraceae bacterium | reverse complement strand
GTCTCGACGCCTTCCCAGACGTCGTTGTTGGCGGCGGTGTCGAGGATGAACAGGTACCACGCGACGACCGCAGCGATGGCGACGCCCGCGATCATCCGACCGCTGACCATGCGGCGGCGAAGGCCTTGTGTGGGTGCGGGGGTACCTTGTGGGATGACGACCTTTCTCGGCACGGGGTGGCCTGGTGGGTCACATGGCGGGCCCCGCGTTGTGAGTCGACCCTAGCAACGGTGTCCCGTTGCGCCGTGTTTCAGTGCTGCGACGATCCACTCACGAGGTCATCGGCACACGATCACTGACTGCCGCCGAGGCGATCCGGGAGGTGGTGCTGCCCGCCGCCGCGCACCTTCACCTCGCGCGGCTGGCACCGGTGGCAGCCGTACTCGACGTGGATCCCCTGGATCGACATCTGGGTGCCGCGCGACTTCTCCACGATGACCTGTGGGACGTGGTACAGGTCGTCCCCGCCGCACGTCGGGCAGCGGGGCCGCGGATCGCGCGTCCAGCTGACGCGGCAGGCGTGGCAGGTGAGCTCGATCAGCCCGTCGTCGACCGGCGTGCCGCTGAGGTCGTCATCGCCCTCACACTGCGGACACACGATCTCCAGCGCCATCGTCGCCCAGGCTACGCGCCGGTCAGGACAGGCAGCTGCGCAGCGCTTCGTTGAGGTTGATCGTGCGCGGGTCGCCGGCGATCCCACCCGCCATCTGGTTCATCAGGTAGCCGTACCCGACGCCGTTCTCGGGGTCGGCGTAGCCGAGCGACCCGCCCGCGCCCGCATGGCCGTAGGCGCGCGGGCTGAGCATCGGGGTGAGCTCGCCGTCGAGCATGAAGCCGTAGCCGAACCGGCTCGGCACGACCAGACAGGCGTCCGGACCGTTGACCTGCTCGGCGCTCGTCGCCACCACGGTGTCGTCGCCGTACAGGCGCACGCCGTCGACCTCGCCCACGGTGGCCGCATACATCTTGGCGAGGCTGCCGGCGTTCGTGATGCCGTTGGCCGCGGGCATCTCGGTGGCGTGCAGCGCCCGCGAGTTGAAGGGGTTGTTCGCGGGGTCGAGGGCGATCAGGGCGCCGTTCATCGTCAACGCCTTGAAGCCGTTCGTACCCGGCCCCATGATCTGCATCATCATCGCCAGGGCCTCGGGGTCGGTCGGCGGCGGAGAGGCCTCGAGGCGCGACACGCGCGACTCCTCGCTCTCGGGCAAACCGATCCAGAAGTCGAGCCCGAGTGGACCGGCGACCTCGTCGGCGAAGTACTGGCCGATCCGGCGTCCGTCGACGCGACGCACCAGCTCACCCGCCAGCCAGCCGTAGGTGACGGCGTGGTAACCGTGGGCCGCCCCCGGCTCCCACACCGGCTGCTGTGCGGCGAGCGCCTCGACCACGGGCGTCACCGCCATCAGCTCGTCGAACGTGAGCGCCACGTCGACGTACGGCAGCCCGGCCTGGTGGCTCATCATCTGGCCGACGGTGACCTGCTCCTTGCCGGCAGCCGCGAACTCCGGCCAGTACGAGGCCACGGGCGCGTCGTAGTCGAGCTGGCCCGCCTCGGCGAGGCGGGCGACGCAGATCGCTGCGGCGCCCTTCGTGGTGGAGAACACGAGCTGCAGCGTGGAGTCGTCCCACCCGCGGCCGGTGGACTTGTCGGCGGTGCCGGCCCAGATGTCGACCTTCTGCTCGCCGTCGACGTAGGCGCTGAACCCCGCGCCCAGCTCGCCGTGCTCCTCGAAGTTCGTGTTGAAGGCGTCGGCGACAGCGCCGAACCCCTCCGCGACATACCCGTTGATCTCGACCATCGGCTCAACGTACGACACCCCCCACCCGAAACTTGCGTCCAGCGTCGCGCTGAGCGCGACATTCGCGCCAGAGAACGGTCGAGGGTCAGGCGCGGC
>CAYGLH010000557.1:0-1898 GCA_964350535.1 uncultured Ilumatobacteraceae bacterium | reverse complement strand
CCGGGTTGATCGGGCACACCCACGAGCAATAGACCCGCCCGCCGATCAGTGCATAGGCCACCAGCACGATGATCGCGCCCAGAAGGGCGGTGAATTCCGGCCAATGCCCGGCGACCATGCCTTGCAGCAACACCAGCGGATCGGTCAGCGGCAGCACCCCGAAGGTGCGCGACCCGGCCAGCGTGCCGGTGAACCACCACAGGCCGAACCACGGACCCAACAGAAACAAGGCCAGGAAAAATGCCTGGCTCAGGCGCCGCAACAGCAAGAAGCGATGCGCACCGATCCAGCCTTTTTCGCGGATGGCCTCTTCTCCGACGGGCAGTCTTGTCTTGACGCTCATTGCCCTGCCCCCGGAAGCTTGAAGGCCGGGTCGAACCCGCCGGGCGCGACGCGATGCTCGACGACCTCCGGGGGGAGGGGCGCCGAGTGCTCGCCGCTGCGGGGGCCTCGCCCGACGCGGTCCGCTTCCGCTACGGCCTCGACTGCCGCTACGCCGGGCAGGGCAACGAGGTGACCGTGTGGATCGGTGAGGGCGACACCTGGCCGGTCGACGACGACGCGGTGCTCGCGGCGTTCGAGGACGAGTACCGCCGGATCTACGGCTTGACGATCCCCGACGTCGCCATCGAGGTGGTGACGTGGCGCCTCGCGGTGTCGGCCGCCAGCGATGGCGTGGCACCCGAGCCACTCGCCACCGGTGCGGGCGCCACACCGACCGGTGCGCGGCCGGTCGTGTTCGGTCGAGGGCTCGACCCGGTCGACACGCCGGTGTACCGACGCGCCGACCTCGGCGCAGGCGCGACCTTCGACGGTCCGGCGGTCGTCGAGGAACGTGAGACCACCGCCGTCATCCGGCCGGGTTGGACTGTGGCGGTGGGCACGGACGGCAGCCTCGTCGCAACCCGTACCCTCGCCCAGCAAGGAGCCTCCTCATGACCCTCTCGCAGCGTTCCCCGGCCAGGCAGCCCGCCGTTGACCGCTCGCTCGCCGGCGCTCGCTCCCTCGCACCCCTCCAGAGGTCCTGACATGTCGCGTACCTTCGACCCCATCGAGCTGGAGATCTGCTGGCAGAGCTTGATCTCGACGGTCAACGAGCAGGCCAAGGCATTGCAACGGGCGGCGTTCAGCCCGATCGTGCGCGAGGCCGGCGACCTCGCCAACGCCGTGTTCGACCGGCGCGGACGGATGGTCGCCCAGGCCGTCACGGGCACGCCGGGCCACATCAACAGCCTGGCGATGGCCGTGTCGAACATCCTCGAGGAGTACCCGGTCGAGTCGCTCGACCCCGGCGATGTCCTGATCACCAACGACCCGTACAAGACGGCGGGCCAGCTGCTCGACGTCACCGTGCTCGTCCCCGTGTGGCGCAACGAGCGCATCATCGCCTTCTTCGGCTCGACGATCCATCACACCGACGTCGGCGGCTACGGCATCGGGGCCGGCGGACGCGACGTGTTCGAGGAGGGTCTGTGGATCCCGATCCTCAAGTTGATGAAGCGCGGCGAGCGCAACGACGACGTGTGGAAGTTCATCCTCTCCAACGTGCGTCAGCCCGACCACATGGCGGGCGACCTGCACGCGCAGATGGCCTCGGGCGAGATCGGTGCGCAGCGTCTCCATTCCCTGTGCGACCAGCACGACTTCGACGACATCGAAGACCTCGCCGACGAGATCATCATGCGGTCGGAGGACGCCACCCGGGCCGCGATCCGCGAGCTCGACAGTGGCCGCTACGAGTCGTCGGCCACGCTCGACCTCGCCGACGGCAGCATCATCGAGATCAAGTGCGCACTGATCGTCGACACCGACAGCGGCACGATCACCGTCGACTACACGGGCTCGGCCGACGCTTCGCCGTGGGGCATCAACGTGGTGAACAACTACACCCACGCCTA
>CAYGLH010000556.1:0-1898 GCA_964350535.1 uncultured Ilumatobacteraceae bacterium | reverse complement strand
GTTGATGTTCTTCAGGTTGTGCTCGCGCGCTCCCCGCACGACGATCTGCGGGTCGTCCTTCGTGGTGCGTCGCGAGCGGGTCGTGGAGGGGGTGGTCGCCGCCATTGCCGTCACATCCTACAGGCGAACATGTGTTCAGTCGCCCATTCCGTCACGCGGCCGCGCCGGGAGAACTACCCTGGGCGCCAGCCTGGTGGCGAGGAGCATGATGGGAACCGACCGCATCGCCGCCGAGCCCGCGCACAGCGACCACGACACGTCCCACACGCCCACCACCAGACCCGCGGGCGGTGGGGGCGAACGTCCGCCGACCGACGCCCCGGCGACAGCGCGGCGCCCTCCCCCGCCGTTGACGAGCATCTCGCGGCGACCGCCGGGCGCAGACGGCGGCCCACGATTCCGACGGGCTCCACGCGCCGACATCATCAGACGAGCCGAGATCCCCGGTTACACCGCCTGGCGAGGAGATGCCAAGCACAACGTGAAGACGCTGTCGCGGTTCCTGCGCGACGAAGTCCTCACTGCCGCACGACGGGTCAGGGAGCAACACCACGGAGCGATCAAGGACAGTCCCGTCTACGCCCGCCTCGGCGCGGCGATCGACAACATCGAGGCGCAACTCGATCACGGCCACCCGACCGCCGCCGCGCTGCAAGCCGCTGTCGCCAACGACTTCCAGACGATCCGGCAGGACGTCCGACTCGACTTCGCCGATCTGGACGACAAGGCGATGTTCCTCTTCATCGCGAACGCTGCGCAGCCGGCAGCCCACGACATCAAGCCGAAGACCGACGGCCCCTTCGACGGCAGCTACCCCGACGAGAAGCGCGCCCACCACGCCACCGCAGCCCGGCACCTCGGCTCGCACCCGGACGACCGGTCGAGTCAGAAGTCGGGCTTCTTCCGGATGGAGGGCGACGACGTCCCGGTGATCCGGACCGTCCGATGGGACAGTGGTGCCGTGCCGGCGAAGGTGCTCGACATCATCAAGCGCATCCACGACGTGCACATCGCGATCGCCGGCGCGGCCACGGCGATCGTCGCCGCAGGGAACCTCAACGCGCTGGGACTCGGACCCAACCTCCCCGTCAACACCGAAGCGGAGGCCCACCGCGCCGTCATGACGTACATCGGCGCGCAGTACCGCCCCGACGACACCCGCGACACCACGCCCGACCAGCACGGCGCCGTCCGCTCGTTCCACGAGAACGAAGGTGCGTACCTCCCGCGCGAGACCGGCGACCACGTCGGCTTGACGGGGCTCGCCGGGATGGTCGACCGCACCCTCGAAGCCGACCTCCCACAGTCGCGAGGCTGGAACGCGGAGCAGACGAGCAAACCGTGGCGCACCCACTACCTGGCACCGAAGCTCGCCCGCGACTACGACGCCAGGATGAAACGGGAGTACCTGGAGTACGTCGGGTCGCCATACCTCGAGATCACGATCGTCGGCGCCTGGACGGGACGCGGCGGCCGGCTGCTGTACGACTACGTCAACCACCGCTACTTCCTGACGACCGATCACTACCACGGCGTCGGGGCTGACGGGCAGGAGTCGCCCGCCGTGAACCCGTTCTTCTACATCGACGCTGCCGGGATCTGAACGGCGACGGTCAGCCCGCGTCGCGCATCTCCCGTCGGAGATCGGAGATCTCGTCGCGCAGCTTGGCGGCGTACTCGAAGCGCAGCTCGGCCGACGCCTCGTGCATCTCGGCTTCGAGGGTCTGGATGAGGCGGGCCATCTCCTCCTGCGGCAACGACTTGATCTCCTGCTGCACCTTGTCGCGCTCGCGCTGACGGCGCCGGTCTTTCCCGGGCACCGGGGCGAGGTCGTCCGGCCGCAACAGCGAGAGGATGTCGCCGACCGCCGTGCGGATGGTCTGCGGGTTGATGCCGTG
>CAYGLH010000555.1:1243-1899 GCA_964350535.1 uncultured Ilumatobacteraceae bacterium | reverse complement strand
ACGAGGACTGCTCAAACAGACTGAGGGCAAATGCGCGTTCTCCAGGCTCAACCGTTGCACACACGCTGACCTGTAGCGTGGGAAACTGGCGGGCGTACCGCTCCTCATCACGCGTCGCAATGAAGCCACCGGCACCCCCGCCGGCGTTCATGTGAACGCCGAGTGGCTGGGTCGATCCTACAGCAATGTCGGCTCCCAGAGCGCCGGGCGGGCGAAGGATGCCAAGCGACGTCGGATCTACTCCCAGAATCAGTTGGCTGCCGTGTTCGTGCACGAGGTCAGCGACCTCTTCGATGCGGGTATCAATCACTCCGAGGTAGTTCGGCACCTCGACGTAGACGGCGGCGACCCCATCGTCGAGCGCGGTTCGCAATTCGTCGAGGTCGAGGATGGCGGAGCTGGCGCCGTATCCGTAGCGAGTCACGCTGATTGCTCGATCGCTGATGGCCGAGTCACACAGCGTTGCTGCCACCCGAGCACGGTGTGGATCAAGCGCTGCGGGAAGTAGAACCCTTCGCCGTTCGGTGAGACGCGACGCCATCCGCAGGCCGAGGCCTATCGCAGCGCCCCAGCTATAGACCGGCAGCCCAACGAAGTCCAGGTCGAGCAGCTCGCCGAGTTGACTGGCGTACTCAAACCAGACCTGGTTCCGGCCG
>CAYGLH010000555.1:0-1233 GCA_964350535.1 uncultured Ilumatobacteraceae bacterium | reverse complement strand
CCCACACTGGCGTGAGGAACTCTGCACGTTGAACCAACTCGTCGCAGATTGCAGGCACGTAGTGAGGCCAGCAGCCCCCGCCCAAGAAGCTGATGAGGTCGTCGGTCGACGATGTCGCCGCGATTCGCTCCATCATGTGTCTGCGCAAGTCAAGCTCAGAGACGATTCCAGGGGAGAACGGCCCGACGAACGACCGATGACTCGAGGGAATCTGTTCGAAGAGCGACTCGACGTCCGGGACCCCGACCCGCTCGAGCATGAGTCGCTGGAGGTCCGACGTTGAGTTGGCCATGAACGGGTGGGGCCTCGGCGCGCCGGAAATCTCACTAGCAGTCTGACTCATTGGGCTTCTCCCGAGGTGTGTGTCCGCAAATAGCGCTGTGCCGGGCTGATGATCTCTTCAGTCGCCGACACGACGCGCATCATGTGAACCCGGCTCGGAGCAGTCCGAACTCGCCGGTAGCCGCCCAACGCATCGCTGCTGCAGGTGTCTCCGAGATCAGTCAGCAGGACAGGTGGATCGAGGGCGAGGAGGCGCTCCGCGCTCGCGATGATCGTGATGTCGTCGTGAGCGAAGTAGTCGAGGACCTCGCGCGTGAGCGGCGAGTTGCCGCGCCCCAGGAGGAAGCCTTGGCCGCCGATCACACCCAGGATGAGGCTCCGCTTGCGCCACCGACGGACCGCCTCGAGCAGCTCATGCTCGGATAGCCCGGCCCCCAACAACTCTCCGTTCACGACCGCGTGTACGCCGATGGGGTCGGACTCGATCCCGAGCTCGGCCAGGACGCGCCCCACCGTTGTTCCCGGGCCCACCACGTAGGGCCGATCGCGTTCCATCGACGCGGCGATGGAGCGGCACAGTGCGTCGATGTCCGCCCAGCTCTCGTTGCGAGGCCGGCCCTTGGACCGCTGCGTCAGCGTGCCGACATCAGGAACAGCGAGCTGGCCGAACACCTCCGTGCGGCGATCGCAGCCATCCCCGACGCGGTCGACCACGTCCCCGACCCTCGTTCTCATCGGCAGCGCTGAGCGAGTCGCGAGGAGTACGGCTTCGGCCGCCGCCTCGGGCGAACGGGCAAACACGCCTGAGTGCATCTTCACCCCGCTCGGTAGGCCGATCACGGGAACCGATGTACCGACCACATGGACGACGTCGCGGGCGGTCCCGTCGCCCCCCGCGAACGTGATGAGATCGACGCCGTACTGGGCCATCGCTCGAGCAGCCTCCTGAGT
>CAYGLH010000554.1:0-1902 GCA_964350535.1 uncultured Ilumatobacteraceae bacterium | reverse complement strand
GTCACCGTCGGTCACACAGATCACGGGCGCCTGACGGCAGGCAGCGTCGAGCCCTGCGGTGCTGTAGGCGGTGAGCACGACGTCAGCCAGATCGATCGCCGTCGCGGCGTCACATGCAACGGGCAGGACCGGTGCTGCGTCCGTGATCGACGCGGCCTCTCGCATGTACGCATTCCGCCGGCTCGCCGACTCCTCGGGGTGCGTCTTGAGCACGACCGTGCACCCCCGTCGCCCGGCTGCCACGAGGATGTTCCGCCACACCTTGCGGACGTGGGACCATTCCGACGGCTGAGAGAAGAACACGAGATAGGTGCCCGTCGGGTCGTAGGCCGACCCGGTGTGCAACTCGAAGTCCCTGCGAGCCACGAGTTGGGCTTCGACTCGGACGTAGTGTGCGGGTGCGATCAAGCGAGGCGAGCCGACGCTCGCGGTGCGGTCGGCAGGGATGTCGAACCCAGTGCTCGTCGATGAGCGGAAGTAGTCCGACGTGACGCCGTAGTAGTCGGCGGCGATCTTGGTGTAGCGCGAGTAGTTGGCATCCTGCAGGTGCGGTTCGATCGCGACCGTCGGCACACCTGCCGCGCGCGCGACAGGTGCGATCGAGCTGACGGCTGGGTTCCGCTGCGGAATGAGCACGACGGCGTCGGGAAGCGCTCCGCCTTCGCCCGCTCGCTTCAGCCACACCTCGAACGCCCGGGCGCGGAACACGTGCGCAGCGATGCACTCGCGCGCCAGGCGCGCATGCGTCGCCACGAAGGCGCGTCCCGTGGCTCGTGCCGCCGGGGTGGCGTCGGTGTCGATGGCCGGGATCGATCGAGCGATGATCGAATCGATGAGCGACCCCAGCTCCTCGAGTCGGCTTGGGCGGATGTAGAGGAAATCGACGATCGTTGGAGCGGCCGGTTGGCCCGGGCGGCGGAGCATCGATGTGAGCTCCGTGGCGTTGCGGCCGACGTTGACCACTCGTGTCGAGTACGCGGCTCGCAGCTCCTGGACGTAGGCGGCGGTCGCCTCGTTGTAGGCCCGGTTGTTCGTCGTGACCACGACCACGCTCGGTCGCCGTTCCGGAGGCGTCGCGTTCAGCATCCTCGCCGCATGGAGCGAGTCGCGATCCAGCCGGTCGCGCGCCTGCGCGCCTCGGACGAGCTCGCTCGGCCAGCGCGCTGGGGGCGCAGCGCGCTGCAGCGCGTTCACCAGCTCCCAGAACTCGGAGCGCCGTTTCGACGACGACGAGATCGAGGAGACGACGAGGCGCGGGTCGTCGGCGAGCCCGCTGACACCCGCCATCAGCTCGACGAACTCGCTGGATGGATCTTGATCGGCCGTCGCCAGGATCACCTCGTCGACATCGGGATCGGCGAGGAGCTCCTCGACAGCTCGGATCTTCAGCGCCTGGAAGAACAGGAAGTCGGCGATGGCGACGGCAACGAGGCTGCGCTGCGCCGGATCGTCGAGCCCGGGGAGTGCCCGCAGCGACTCCGCAGTCTCGGTCGCGGCCTGGGCGGTTGCCTCGTGAAGGTCGATGTATCCCTGCGAGAACCGCGTGATGCGGCTTCGCAGATGCTCGACGGCCACGTGCCCGACGTCCGGCCATCGCTCGTAGGCCGAGAAGTCGGCGGTGCCGAACGTGTCCGCCGTGGCGAGGAGGGTGACGCGCCGTGCACCGGGCAGGAGCAGTGCTACGGAGTCGGCGTCGTCGAGGTGCTCCGCGATGATGACGCGGTGCCTCCGAGTCGGACTCGGGATGGAGCGCGCAACCTCCTTCGAATCGGCGTCCTCCGCCCGGTACCACACGCTGTCCATCCATTGAAAGAAGCTGTCGTCGACCATCTCGCACCGATCGATGATCCAGCTGACGAGATGATGGGCCTCGCGCTCGTCGAGGAGTAGCCGACAGGCGGC
>CAYGLH010000553.1:0-1905 GCA_964350535.1 uncultured Ilumatobacteraceae bacterium | reverse complement strand
GTCGACGGTCGTGACGGTGGCGGCGACCTCGTCGCGATGCTCGGCGCTCGTGCCGGTCAGCGGCGGGTGGATGGCGACGGCGACCACGTGGAGCCCGGAGCGCCGGGCCTCGTCGACCAGTCGGGTGTCGCCACCGAAGCGTTGCATCGACGAAGCCAGCTTGACGACGACTCGGCCGTCCCACCCGGCGAGCGCGGCGACGTGGGCGGAGCTGCCGACCGTGAGGATCGGCTGTGTGCTCGCGGGCGGATGCAACGCCGGGGTCAGCACGACCACGTCGGTCGGGGCGGTCACACCATCCAGCTCGTGGACGGTGCCGACAGCGACCATGTCGGCGAACTCGGCAGCCACGCCGGACAGCCAGGTCCGGCCGAACCCGTAGCCGTTCCCCTTGACGACCGGGATCAGCCCGGGGGTGCTGCTGGCGACCTTGGCCACGTGGGCACGCCACATCGCCGTGCGGATGGTGAGCCGGACGGTCACGCCCGCGACGGTATCCGCCCACCCGCGCCGTCCCGCAGCACCCGGTCCCGTGGCAGACGGTGGTATGGCAGACGGTGGGGTGGCAGGCGGTGGTGTGGCAGACGGTGGTGTGAGCGAGGTAATCCCGACCTTGTTGATCACCTTTTGCCGCAATAGCATCGTCGTCGTGCGTGAGCTGTTCAGCTTTCCGGATCGGATCAACGAGACGTCCGCAAGGCTCGTGGCGAGCGGCGTCGTGGCGATGGCGGTGACCTTCCTCGTGGTGCAGCAGGGGTGGGTCCTCGGCGTGCTCCTCTACGGGTTCGCCGCGCGGGTCGTCGCCGGTCCGACGTTCTCCCCGCTGGCACAGCTGGTGACACGGGTGCTCACGCCGAACCTCGAGCGGCGGTTCGACGTCGTGTCCCGGCAGGTCGCCGGGCCGCCGAAGCGCTTCGCCCAAGGGGTGGGTCTGACGTTCTCCGCCGTGGCCGCCGTGGCCTGGCTGGTCGGCGCGCCGACGTTGACGTTCGTGGTCATCGCACTGCTGCTCGCCGCCGCGTCGCTCGAAGCGGCCGCCGGCATCTGCCTCGGCTGCATCATCTACAACGCGATCTGGGGTTGCGCCGACTGCGCCGACATCTCCAGCCGCGTGCGCGCCGCGGTCGCTCAGGCGCGCTGATCAGGAGCGCCCGCGACCCGGGTCGGGGCTGCGCATCATCGTCGCCATCCCGCCGCGTCGCGGCATGAGCGCGTCGTCGGCGAGTGCTTGGTTGGCGGGATGGTCCTCGTGGACCACCTGCCGGGCGCATCGGTCGGCGTAGGCATTCGACACCGGCCAGGCCGTCACCCCGTGGGCGACGATGCTGAACAGGACGGTCCAGGTCATCACCGAGGTGATCGTGTCGAGGTCGTCGAACTCGGGTGCGGTGCTCACGATCGACGACACGAACAGGATCGAGGCGAGCCCTCGCGGTCCGAACCAGCCGAGGAACAGTGTCGTGGCGAGATCGGAGCGGCTCCCGATCATCGCCACCGCCACGGCGAGTGGGCGCAGCACGACGAGCGACAGCGCGGCGTACAGCGCGATCCGCCAGTCGAGGTTGGCGAGCTCGCTCGACAGCATCACGCCGCCGAACACGACGAAGGCGAGCAACGTCAGCACCTCGACGATCTGCTCGCCGAACTCGAAGGCTTCCTCCCCGGCCGGCTGGAGGGCCGACGCCATCACCAGGCCGGCGACGAAGGCGGCGATGAGGATGCTGCCGTGCAGCACACCGGCCAATCCGGCGGTGACCGCGAGGCCGCCGATCGTGGCGACGCCGATGGCGGCGGCAGAGGGGGCGAGCGAGGTGCGTCGCGCCGCCGTGATCGCGAACCGCAGCGCGAACCCGATCGCCAGCCCGGCCGCGAGTCCGCCGCCGACCTCGGTGACGAACTCCTCGA
>CAYGLH010000552.1:0-1914 GCA_964350535.1 uncultured Ilumatobacteraceae bacterium | reverse complement strand
CGAGATCGACGACATGCACCCAGGGAGCACCCGCATCGGCGAACCCGCGTGCGACCGCACACGGGTCGTCGCCGTACACGGTCTCGTCCGCGTAGTCGCCCTGACGCAACCGGACCACGCGCCCACCGAGGAGGTCGATCGCCGGGTAGAGGTCGATCATCCGACGCGCTCCTCGGAGCGAGCGGCGACGCACACGTCGACGAAGTTGCCGACGAGCCGGATGCCCGACGCACTCGACTTCTCGGGGTGGAACTGTGCGGCGAACACGTTGTCGACCCGGAAGGCGGCGTTGATCGTGGAGCCGTACTCCACCGTGGCAGCGACGACCGTCGGATCGTCCGGAACCCCGTGCAGCGAGTGGACGAAGTACATCCACGCGTCGTCGCCGAGGCCGGCGAGCATCGGGTCGTGGGGGTGATGCACGTCGAGCCGGTTCCACTGCATCTGGGGGATCTTCGGACCGGCCGGGATCCAGCGCACCTCCCCGGGGATCACACCGAGGCCCGCCACGTCAGGCGCTTCCTCGGAGCCGCCGAACAGCATCTGCATCCCCACGCAGATGCCGAGGAACGGACGTCCCGAGTCGACCGCGGCGAGCGCCGCCGTCTCCAGGTCGGCGTGTCGCAGTGCGGTCATGCACGCACCGAAGGCGCCGACCCCGGGCAGGACGACGCCGTCGGCTGCCGCGATCAGTTCGTGGTCGGCGGTGAGCCGGGCGTCGGCACCGACGTGTTCCAACGCCTTCTGGGCGGAGTGCAGGTTGCCGATGCCGTAGTCGAGCACGGCGATGAGCGGAGCGCTCACAGCACCCCCTTCACAGCACGCCCTTCACAGCACGCCCTTGGTCGACGGGACGCCGCCGGGCTGGTCGACGCGCACGGCATCGCGCAAGCTCCGGGCGAGGCCTTTGAACGTCGCCTCGATGATGTGGTGCACGTTGCGGCCGCGCACGCGCTCGACGTGCAAGGTGATCGCCGCCGGCGTGGCGAACGACGAGACGGCGTGCTCGGCGAGCTGCGGGTCGAACGGCGGATCGCCGAGCGGCAGGCACTCGGGCATCTCCACGTGCCACTCGACGTGGGGTCGCCCCGACAGGTCGAGTGCGACGTCGATCAGCGCCTCGTCGAGCGGGTACCGCCCGCTGGCGAAGCGACGGATGCCGGCCTTGTCACCGAGGGCTTCGGCGAACGTCTCACCCAGGGCGATCGCCACGTCCTCGACCGTGTGGTGGGTGTCGATGTGCAGGTCGCCGGTCGCCTTCACCGTGAGGTCGAACCCGCCGTGCCGACCCAGCTGGTCCAGCATGTGGTCGTAGAACGGGATGCCCGTGGCGACGTCGGTGGTCCCGGTGCCATCGAGGTCGATCGAGACGTCGATGACGGTCTCCTTGGTGGCGCGGTGACGTGTCGCTGTGCGGCTCATCGATCGACTCCTGGAGGTGGGCCGGTGGGGGTGGCGCGGGCGAGCGCGTCGCCGAGCGCCGTGAGGAACTCGTCGTTCTCGCTCGGCGTCCCGATCGTCACCCGCAGGCAGCCGTCGAGGCGCGGCCAGCTCGAGCAGTCACGCACCAGGACGCCGGCGTCGACCATGTCCTGCCAGACCTCGTGGCCGTCGACGGCCGTGGGCCGGAACAGGATGAAGTTGGCGCCGCTCGGCGTGACGTCGACCGGGAGCGCTGTCAGCGCCTCGGTGAGCCGCTCGCGCTCGGCGACGAGCTGTTTCACGCGCTCGTCCATCTCGTCGACGAACCGCAGTGCCAGCCGGCCGGCCACCTGCTTGAACGTGTCGAGGTGATACGGCAGCACGACCTTGTCGAGCTCGGCGACGAGCCAGGTGGGACCGATCAGGTAGCCGAGCCGGGCACCCGCCATCGACCAGGTCTTGGAGAACGTGCGGGTGACGACCAAGGGGCGG
>CAYGLH010000551.1:749-1917 GCA_964350535.1 uncultured Ilumatobacteraceae bacterium | reverse complement strand
ATGATCTCCACGAGGAGCTCAAGCAGCGCGGCCTTCCCGCATCCGAGTTGCTGCAGATCGCGCTTCGCGCCGAACTCGAGCGACAGGACGCACTCGATGAGACCGAGCGCTACCTCGCCGAACTCAGCGCCGAGGTGGGCGAGCCGAACCAGCGCCAGCACAGCCACGCCGACGTCATCGCGCGACGGATCCGCGACCGCTCACTCGATCGCGTGAGCTAGCGAGTGCTCGTCCTCGACAGCGGCGGCGTCTCCAGGCTCTCCTCGCGCACCAAGACAGCAGAAGCCCTCATCCGATCGCTCGTCAATCACGAGCTGTGGCCACCAGTCGTACCGACGATGGTCCTCGTCGAATCGCTGCTTGGAGACGCGGGACGCGACGCCAACACGAATCGATTTCTCAAGACCTGCATCATCGATCCCGAGGTCAGCGAAGCGACGGCACGACGAGCGGCGCAGCTTCGGCGCCTCGCTCGCGCCGGGTCCGCAGTCGACGCACTCCTCGTTGCGCTCGCCGAACCCGGCGGGACCGTCATCACCGGCGACCAAGCCGACCTCGAGGCACTCGCAGCGCACGCCGATCGTGTCGCGATCGAGGTGATCTGAACGTCGAGCGATGCTGCGCGCATCAGCGCGCACGCTGGTGCCGATCTCGCGTGGGTCTGATGGTCATGCGGCGCCGCGATTATCGAGCGCATCGGTGAGGCCCACACCGTCCGCCCGCCCCTGGTGGAAGTCATGGGGCATCCACTGCGATTGCAGCCAAGAATGCTCCGTCTCCACTCTGGAGTGGACCGCACTCGGGCCCGGCGGGTTTTTGGTGGAGGCCGTCCCTGCGGGCTTCGGCGTGCATTCTTGCTTCGACGCGCTTGGGGTCTCCAGAACGCCAGCGCGGCCGCCGATCGCCCGGGTCACCCAGCGAGCACCGCGCCTTGTTTGTGCACCGCATGGCCACGACGCGGTCACCATCCCCTCGCCGCTGGGCACGTCGGAGCCGAGCGTCACGAACCAACCACAACGGGACTCGGCGGTTGATTCGGTACTGTCGCAGCAAATCGACGAATCGATCGAGTTGTTGATTGTGGACTATGCGTCGCAAGATGATTCGGTGGCTCGGATACGGTCCTTTGCCGATCCGCGGATCCGATTGATCCAAAACCGAGACAACC
>CAYGLH010000551.1:352-739 GCA_964350535.1 uncultured Ilumatobacteraceae bacterium | reverse complement strand
TGTGCCGGTGCCGATCGTTCGTGGCTTCGCCAACGCTGCAGGGATCGACCGGAGGATCAACCCGCCCTAATAGTCGCGGCCCGAGTGGTCGCCTCTCAACTGCAGGCCTGATCGTCGACGGCGACCTTGCCCGCGAAGTGCCCGCAAACGGCGAGTGCATCGAGGGCTACGTACAGATCGACCTTCCCGATGACGCGATACCTGCGTATGCGATCGTCACGGTCGGCGACGGACACTTCAAAGAGATCGGCCGCATCAAACTCGGTGCGTAGACACCACCAGACGTCGCCAGTGGCCACCCGGGCACCGGTGCGGAGCGCACGCGGATCGGCTCGATGTCGCTCGACCAGCTCGAACCGTCCGGTATTGCTCACCTCTGAACGCCGT
>CAYGLH010000551.1:0-342 GCA_964350535.1 uncultured Ilumatobacteraceae bacterium | reverse complement strand
CAGCGGAGACGATCGAAGACGATCGGATCGAAGGGCTCGGCGAGCAGCCACGTTCGCGCCGGTGTCGGTGGGAAGGAGGCGCGCCAGCTTCGCCAGCCGTTCAGCGTCGTCGGTGTAGATGATGGCGGTCCGTGCAGCGGCAACGGAGATGAGCCCTGACGCGGCGAACGAGCCGCTGACCGCCCAGCGTCGAGTGTTCTTCCCGGCGAGGTCGTCGAGCATCTGGGCGGGTCCGTTCGATGCAACCCAGGTCGCGGTCTCGTTGCTGTCGAACAGCGAGTACGACGACGTGATCTGGCGCAGCAGCGGGCGATTGACCTCGTTGCCGACGCCGATGGCGAA
>CAYGLH010000550.1:0-1919 GCA_964350535.1 uncultured Ilumatobacteraceae bacterium | reverse complement strand
AGCACCAGCATCAGGATGTAGAACGCCTTCGGGTTGCCGGCGTCGGGCATGTTGTCCCAGGTGTAGATCATCACCAGGAACGTGACCGCCATCGACAGGATGTACAGCGGCAGGCTGATCCCGTCGAGGCCGATCGTGTAGTTCGAGCGGATCACCTCGATCCATTCGACGTCGACGAAGAACTGCAGCTTCTCCGACTGGTCGAAGTCGAAGTTGAGCATCGTCACGATGCCGATCGCCAGCGTGGCGCCGGCGGTGAGGATGCCGATCGTCTTGTGCGTCGACTCCTCCTCGCGGGGGATGAACATCATCACCAGCGCACCGAGCAACGGCAGGAAGACGCCGACGCTCAGCAGCCAGTTCTGGTCAGTGAGGGTGTCCATGGGTGAAGGGTTCTTTCAGCTCGCGATTCTTCGAGTCAGCTCACGTTGACGAGGACGAGGACGATGGCGCCGACGGTGGCGGCGCCGAACAACAGGGCGCTGTACAGGTTGACCCGGCCCGACTGCATCGGCTGCATGGCGTGACCGGTCTCGGAGGCGACGGTGCCCGACGCGTTGACCGCGCCGTCGACCACGCCCTGGTCGATCCAGCGGTACACCCACATGCCGAGGCGCTTCGCGGTGCGGCCCACCGTGTTGACCGCGCCGTCGATGACGTTCTGGTTGATCCAGTTGCAGGCCTGCGCGATCGGGTGGGCGATGGCGTGGACGATGCCCTTCTCGTACAGGTCGTCGAGGTAGTACTTGTTCTCGAGGAACTTGAGCGGCGCACCGAGGAGCGGGGTCTTCTCCGACTTGCCGACGAGCCGCTCGCTGCGCCGGCCGTAGAAGGCGACGCAGAACGCGATCGCCAGCGCGTAGCCGGCCGCCACGACCCCGAGCGACAACAGGATCTTGGGCAGCGTCGGTTCGGCGTGGGAGACCGTGGGGAAGAAGCACGCCGTGCCCGGTTCGGGCGCTTCGAAGCCACAGCCGGTGTCGTGACCGGCTTCGCCACCGTGATCGTCTTCGACCCCGGGCACGACCTGCACGACCATCTCGCCGGGTCCGCTGGCATGCAGGTCTTCGATGACGACCGCCTCGGGGCTCGGCTCGACGTAGGTCTTGATCTGCTCCCAGTCGGAGCCGAGCGGCGTGGCATTGAGGAATCCTGCGGTGAGCGCGAGGAACGCCAGGATGACGATCGGGATCAGGATCAGCGGCCCCGACTCGTGCGGCCCGTGATGCTCGTCATGCCCGCCGTGGCCGTCATGCCCGTCGTGCCCGTCGTGATGCCCGTGACCGTCGTCGCCGCCACCTGTCACCAAGGTGTCAGACCCCGATGTAACAGGTTGCGCGCCGTGGGCGGCACCGACCGGCGCCTCGGGCGCCCCGACGGTGAGCGTCTCGAGCTCGTGTTCCTCGGCGAAGAGATCGTGGTCGCCCTCGTGGGCGTCGTGCTCGCCGGCCGCGGCACCGCGGGGCTCGCCGAAGAAGGTGAGGTACGTGGCCCGGGTCATGTACATCGCCGTGAGGGCGGCGCCGCCGAGGCCGACCCACATCAGGAACGTGTACCCGTTGTGGCCGACGTTGTCGATGATCTCGTCCTTCGACCAGAAGCCGGCGAACGGGAACACGCCGGTGAGGGCGAGCGTGGAGATGATCCACGCACCGAACGTGACCGGCATCTTCTTGCGCAGACCACCCATGTCCTTCTTCATGTCGAAGGAGTGGTGCGACCCGCTGTGGCTGACCGAACCGGCGCAGAGGAACAGGCAGCACTTGAAGAAGGCGTGGGTGAAGATGTGGAACACCGCCGGCAGCCACGCGCCGACGCCGAGGCCGAGCATCATGTAGCCCAGCTGGCTGACCGTGGAGTAGGCCAACACCTTCTTGATGTCGTTCTGCACGAAGGCCAGGAGGGCGGCGATCACGATC
>CAYGLH010000549.1:0-1925 GCA_964350535.1 uncultured Ilumatobacteraceae bacterium | reverse complement strand
GATCAGGAGATCGCCGAGTACGTCGAGCGCCAGCGCGACGACTGGTCGGTCTACCTCCGGCGGACCGACGGTGAGGAGCGCCAGCTCGACCTCTTCACGCGCCAGGCGAAGCGTCGCGGGCCGAACCAGGAGGTGGTCGGCGCGATCGTCGGTGCCGGAGCCGCAGAAGGCGCATGGGCGCTCGGCGAGCGGATCACCAGCCGATCGCAGCTCACCACCCTCTACGGTCCGGGGACGAGCGGACGAGAGGCCGACATCGAGGCGACAGGCACCGCCTATCGCTCGGCGATCACGTTCTCCCAGGCGACGCGCTGGGTCGATCTGCGGGCGACCGAGGAGACGGAGGTGGTGGTTCGCGGCGAGCGGCACCGGATCGACGCCGTGAAGTCGGTGCGCGTCGAGCCGAACGACGCCGCCAAGATCGTCGTCCAGCTTCCGGCGGTCGGCCTCCGTTGCGCGTCGCTCGTTCTCAGCACCAATCTCATGAAGCCCGGGACGCAGCACATCGTGATGCCGGACGTCGACTGCCACAAGAAGTTGGGCGCGTTGCAGACGGGAGCGCTGCGGCGCGATCGCGCTGCCCTCGGGGTGGACGGATCGGTCACCGACGAGACGTTGGACCAAGCCCAGCGCACGGTCCAGGAGCTGGTCTCGGGCGTGCAGTACGCGTACAACGTCACGCCGACAGGCATCCACCACGATCGGGCGGTGCGTCCCGCCAACCTCGACCAGCCGAACTTCAGTCTCGACCTGTCCGGGGGGTCCGTCGAGCGATCGGAGATCACCCGCCAGGACGGGGCCCGAGCGGTCGCCGGCGCCGACCAAGTGTCGGGCGCCGCCCAGGCGTCGCCGTTGGAGAGCTTCCTCGCCGGCGTGGTCGACGTCGGGCGCGTGACGCTCACGACCGGCGCCGCCATCGGCGGTGACATCGTCGAAGGAGGGATCGAGTTCTTCGACGAGGGCGGCAAGGCGATCAACTCCGCCGGCGAGCGTCTCATCAACGGCGACCCGGAGGGCGCGGCCCGAGAGCTCCTGCAAGGCGGCGAGACCGTCGCGCGCAATCTCAACGACCGCGGTCGCAACATCCTCGAGCACGGCAAGAACGGGGCGCAGGAGATCGCCGTCATCATCATCGACACGCTCGACGGCAAGCCGCGCAGCCTCGAGGCGAGCGTCAACGCATTCCTCGCCGTCGCGGAGGAGGTGATCGAGCGCATCGGCGTGGCATGGGACCGGTTCGTCGACTGGCTCGCCGACGTGATCGGTTGGGGCGGCGTCCTCGACACGCAACGAGCGATCCAGGACATGGTCGCCCAGTCGCTCGTCGACGCGCACGCGACGATCCCCCACCTCCGCGCCGGTCTGGCCGGGGCGATGAACGACGTCCGGGCCACCCTCGGCGGCCCGGCGAGCGGCCCGCAGCCACAGCCTGCGCCACGGACCGAGGATCCGATCGGTTCGGCGATGGCCGAGATCGATGCGATCTTCGACGATGTCCTCGCCGGCCTGCCGGGCAACGACCTGTTCGATGCGCTCCCGGTACCACCCAGTGTCGGCGGGGCAGCCGGCAGGTTGTCGACGGTGGTGGCCGAACGTGGCGTCGACCTGCTCGCGGCATTCGGCTCGGCGGCGCCGGCGATGGCCGAGTCGCTGACGCAGGCGGGTGGCGATCCCGATCGGCTGATGCAGGCGGTGCTCGGCGCGTTCCGCGACGTCGCGCTGATCGGCGTCGACCTCGTCGAGTCGGCGGCCGAAGTGCTGCTCGACGTGCTGAGCGAAGTGATCGCCCTGTGCGCCGACCTGCTCGAACTGGAGCTGCCGATTCCCATCGTGCGGGAGTTCTACGAGGCACTCACCGGCGGTGAGACGATGACGCTCGGTGGCCTGGTCGCACTGCTCGTGGCGATTCCGGTCACCATCACCCA
>CAYGLH010000548.1:0-1926 GCA_964350535.1 uncultured Ilumatobacteraceae bacterium | reverse complement strand
GTCATCCTCTTCGAGGGGCGGCACGCTCCCGGCGAGGGCGGGTCGATCCGGCGGTACCACCACTACCGCGACGCCCGCGACGCGATGTTGTTCTACACGGACCACCTCGACGCACCGTGGACCGTGGTCAACTCCAACGAGAAGAAGCGCGCCCGCCTCGAGTCGATCCGCCACGTGCTGTCGCGCGTCGACTACGACCACAAGGACCACGACGTCGTGCACGAGGCCGACCCGCACGTGGTGCAGCCGGCGCGGGTCGTGATGCAGTCGCGCGCCGCGGTCGTCTGAGCCCGGCGGGTCACCGTCCTCCACAGGTGCACGCCGAAATCCCCAGCGCGCCCACAGCCTGAGCACAGCGAAGTCACACGGTTTCGCGTCTTCCTCCCCACAGGGTCGCTCCTGCACGATGGTGGCCATGGTTCGGTCCAGGTCGCCACGGGTCCGTCGACATCGCCAGCACGGCGTCGTCCTCGAGCAACCCGATCGTCGCGAGCTGGAACGCGAGGGCTGGCGGACCACGCTCGAATACCAGGAGAACCACGTGCGGGCCCGCAACGGGCAGCTGCTGCAGGTGCACGAGGTGTGGCGGGCCGAGGCCGAGCGTGATCCGAGCAGCCGCCGGCGGTGGCCCGATCGGGCGCCGGGCCGAGGCGTCGACGTCATCTCCGCCACCGCCTCGACGGTGGACGCAGCGTGGAAGAAGCTGCGCGTAGAGGCTGAATTGGCCGACGTGCGGGTGGCGATCCCGCCCCCCGCACCGGTCGCCGCCCACCGCGTGGCGTGACGCCGCGTTCGAGGCACATTGCCGGAGAAATCCCTTGCGCGCGGGGGATGACACTGGTGTAATTACGTACCCGTGACCACGACATCTTGTGGTCGAGGGGGAACAAGACGCGAGATTGGCACGAGATGTGGTGGTTTCTGGGTGGGACCCGCCTCGGATCGGTACAGCGAGCCTCAGACGTAGACCGAGCCAGACGAGACACACAGACGGCGCGACGAATCCGAGAACGGAGCACAAGTGACACTCATCGACGACGACCACGACTCGACCACCCGAACCGAGCGCGCCCCTGGCGCGCGCTCCGGCGACGGGTCGACCGACGGCGGGCGCCCCCTCGCCGAGGCGGCGCCCGCGCCGACCGCGGCGCCGAGTGCCGCCGGCGGCATGCGCGTCAAGAAGCGCAATGGTTCGCTCGAACCGGTCGACGTCAACAAGATCGTCAACGCCATCGCCCGCGCCTCTGAGGGGTTGCTCGGCGTGGACCCGATGCGCGTCGCCACCCGGACGATCTCGGCGCTCGCCGACGGCGCCACCACCCGCGAGCTCGACGACCTGTCGATCCGCACGGCCGCGGGCCTCATCGTCGAGGAGCCGAACTACTCGAAGCTCGCGTCGCGCCTGCTCGCCACGGTCATCGACAAAGAGGTCCGCAACCAGAACATCCCGTGGTTCTCCGAGTCGATCAAGGCGGGCCACGACGCGGGGCTGGTCGCCGACAACGTGCTCGCCTTCGTCGAGGCCAATGCGCCCGAGCTCAACGCGGCGATCAACACCGACAACGACCGCCGGTTCGAGTTCTTCGGGCTGCGCACCGTGTACGACCGGTACCTGCTGCGCCACCCCGAGCGCCGCGACGTCGTCGAGAACCCGCAGTACTTCTTCTTGCGCGTCGCCTGCGGCCTCGTCGCCGACGAGGATGCCGCAGTCGCCGCCGGCTCGGCGGGCACGGGTGTCGACGCGGCGATCGCCTTCTACGACCTGATGTCGTCGCTGGCCTACCTGCCGTCGAGCCCCACGCTGTTCAACTCGGGCACCTCGCACAGCCAGATGTCCAGCTGCTACCTGCTCGACTCGCCCGAGGACAGCCTCGAAGGCATCTACAAGCGCTACACCGACATCGCCAAGCTGTCGAAGTTCGCCGG
>CAYGLH010000547.1:0-1948 GCA_964350535.1 uncultured Ilumatobacteraceae bacterium | reverse complement strand
GACCCGCAAACCAGCACCACACGTTTGCGGGGCGGATCCCGGGCCGGCGGCGCACCATCGGACCCGCAAACTGGCAACCACACGTTTGCGGGGTGGATCCCGGGCGGGCGGAACAGCATCGGACCCGCAAAGCGCTGAACCGGTTGCGGCGCGCTACTGGGCGAGGCGGTCGAGGACCGGGCGGGCGGCGCCGGCGACGTACATGCTGCCGGTGGCGAGGACGGCGTCGTCGCCGTCGGCGTACTGCATCGCCCGCTCGCAGGCCGCCTCGACGGTGTCGAAGGTGGCCACGTTGTCGCACCCCAACTGCTCCGCAGCTGCGGCCACATCGGTGGCCGGCACGCCGCGCGGTGAGGGCGCCGTGCAGGCGAACACCAGGTCGAACTCGTCGGCACGCAGCGCGGCGAGCATCTCACCCGGGTCGCGCAGGGTGCCGACGACGAGGAGGCGCCGACCCTCCGGCTCGAAGTCGTCGAAGAACACCTGCGCGCACATGTCCGCACCGGGCGGGTTGTGGGCGGCGTCGACGATCGTCAGTGGCTGGCGTCCGAGCACCTCGAAGCGGCCGGGCATCTCGACCTGTGCGAAGCCCTCGGACACCACGTCCTCCGGCAGCGGCGCGGCGAAGAAGGTCTCGGTCGCGGTGAGGGCGATGGCCGCGTTGCGTCCCTGGTGTGCCCCGTGGAGGGGCAGGAACACGTCGGGGTAGATCGTGGTCGGCGTGCGCAGGTCGAGCAGCCGGCCGCCCACCGCGAGCGAGTTGCTCTGGGTGGCGAAGTCGTCGCCGCGCACGAAGTTGGTCGCTGCGCCGGCCTCCTCGAAGATCCGCACCAGCTCGGGCCGGCGCTCGCCGATGATCGCTGCGCTGCCCGGCTTGATGATCCCCGCCTTCTCCCGGGCGATGTCCTCGAGCGCCGGTCCGGCGAACTCGGTGTGATCGAGCCCGATGTTGGTGATCACCGCGACCTGGCCGTCGACGACGTTGGTGGCGTCCCATCGTCCGAGCAGCCCGACCTCGACGACCATCACGTCGACGGCGACGTCGGCGAACCAGCGGAACGCCGCGGCGGTGAGGATCTCGAAGTAGCCGGGGCGCCGGCCGAGCACCGCCTCGAGGTCGCGGATCGCCAGGATCTGCTCGGCGAGCTCGTCGTCGCTGATCGATTCGCCGTTGCGCTTGATCCGTTCGTTGACCTTCTCGAGGTGCGGACTCGTGTACGTGCCGACCGTCAGCCCGCTCGCCGCGATGAGCCGCGAGATCATCTGCACGGTCGAACCCTTGCCGTTGGTACCCGTCACGTGGATCGCCGGGGCGGCGTGCTGCGGCTGACCCATCGCGTCGCAGAACGCGGTGATCGTGTCGAGCGACGGCGAGTCGATCCGCCCCGTTTTCTGGTAGGTGGCGTGATCGTCGAGGTAGCGGAGCGCCTCGTCGAGAGGATGCTGGTCCGTCATGCGAGCGAGCGAGTCGCGGGTGAGCGAGTGGTCAACAGCGGCCTGCGTGGCCGGGGAGCGCCATCAGCTGGCGGCCTTGCGCTGGCGCATCTGCTTGCGCGGCACCAGCGTCGGGTTGACCTTGTCGACGACGGTGTCGGCGTCGATGACCACCTTGCCGATGTCGGTACGGCCCGGGAGGTCGTACATCGTGTTGAGCAGCACCTCTTCGAGGATCGCCCGCAGCCCGCGGGCACCGGTGCCGCGCAGCAACGCCTGATCGGCGACCGCCTCGAGACCATCGTCGCTGAACTCGAGCTCGACGTCTTCGAAGCTGAAGATCTTCTCGTACTGCTTGACCAGGCTGTTCTTCGGCTCGATGAGGATCTTGACGAGCGCCTCACGATCGAGGCTGCGCACGGCGCCGACCATCGGCAGACGGCCGATGAACTCGGGGATCATCCCGAACTTGACGAGGTCCTCGGGCAGCACCTGGGCGAACAGCTCGCCTGGA
>CAYGLH010000546.1:0-1955 GCA_964350535.1 uncultured Ilumatobacteraceae bacterium | reverse complement strand
GATGGCGGCGGTCCACACCCGCGACATCGACCGCCTGTTCGCGCTGCGGCTGTCGCCGGCCGCAGCGGGCGGGCTGGACCGCGCCCTGGACGAGCTCGCGCCCGCCCGTGCCGACGACGGCACTGACACTGACACTGGCGAGCCCGGGTGATCGGCAGCCGATCGGGCGGCGACGGTGGCGCACCCACCGAACGGTTGACAACCGCTGCAGATGATGGCTCACTCGGCGGATGGCCTCGTCCCGAGACGTCACGATCCGACTCGCGGGACCCGCCGACGCGCCGCTGGTCGCCCGTCTGCTGCACGACTTCAACACCGAGTTCGACACGCCGTCCCCGGGGGTCGACGCGCTGGAACGGCGCGCTCGTGACCTGCTCGGTGGCGACACGACGGTCGCGATCCTCGCCGACCGCCCGGCGATCGGCCTCGCGGTCGTCACGTTCCGACCGAACGTCTGGTACGTCGGGCCGGTGGCCCTGCTCGACGAGTTGTACGTCGTGCCCGCACAGCGCGGCCGTGGCGTCGGCAGCCAGCTCGTCGATCGGCTGCTGGCGCTGTGTGACGAGCGGGCCGTGGAGCTGATCGAGATCAACGTCGACGAGTCGGACGTCGATGCCCAGCGGTTCTACGAACGGCACGGCTTCGCAGGCGTCGATCCCGACACCGGCGAGCGCGCCTTCTACTTCAGCCGCGAGCTCGGCGACGCGCCCTGAGGCGCGTGTCGATCGGCGAGCGCCGTCAGGCTCCGTAGTCGACCGTGAACCAGCGTTCGGTCGTCAGCCGGACGATGATCGAATCGTCGCCGGTGGAGTTGGCGGCGTACTCGCGGCCCATCTTCTCGCCCAGGTAGCGCACGGCGATCGGCTCGATGGCGGCACGCGCGTCGTCCGGGTCGGCGACCTCCTCGATCGAGACCGGGCCCTCGACCGAGACGTACTTGTACGGCAGGTCCTCCTGTTGGGCGCACATCGACGCCCGGCCTGCGGCTGCCAGCAGGCGGCCCTTCACCGAGCCCCCGCTGGTGACGATCTCCACCGCGCCGCCGGGCTCGTAGGCGTACCAGACCGGCACGTTGAGCGGCGGGCCGTCGGGGCGCTCGACGGCGAGCACCCCCACGTGCAGGTCGGCGAGGAACGCCTCGCGTGCCGACTCACTCATCGCTGCCATGTGCTTCTCCTCACCTCGAGCACGGTCACAGCGGCTTCACGAACCACCGCTGCGCGTACGGATTGTCGTTGTAGCGCTCGGTCGCAACGTACCCGCTCGACTCGTACATCGCGATCGCCTCGGTGAGGGCCGCGTTCGTGTCGAGCAGCACTCGCTGATAGCCCAGACGAGCCGCCGTGTCCTCCAGCGCGGCGAGCAACCGCCGACCGACGCCCGTGCCGCGCACCTCGCTGCCGACCCACATGCGCTTGATCTCGGCGGTGGTCGCATCGATCCGACACACGCCACCGCACCCGACGGGCCGGTCGTCGTCGACCGCCAGCAGGAAGGCGCCGTCGGGCGGTTCGAACAGGGTGAGGTCGTCGTCGGCGCCGGGATCGAACCCGGTCGGGAACCGTTCGTCGAGCTCGGCGAAGTAGCGTCCGAGGGCGACGCGCACCAGCGGCTGGTGGGTCGCCACCGGCTCGAACCGCAGGGTCGCGGCCCGGAGGAGTCGCTCCGCCGTGCCGAGCGCGTCGGTCAGCTCCGCTCGGCGGCTCGGACTCAGCGGTTCGAGCAGTGACGCGGCCGCGTCGTCCGAGCGCCGATCCAGCCGCCGCCACTCCCGCTCGCCGGCCTCGGTCAGGTGGACCCGCCGCTTGCGCGCATCGACCGGGTCCTCCACGAGCACGACGAGACCCTCGCCCTCCAGCCCGCGGAGCATCCGACTGACATACCCCGAGTCGAGGCCGAGCCGGGCGCGCAGGTCGGCGAGCTCGGCGCCCTCCGAGCCGACCTCGAACAGGAGC
>CAYGLH010000545.1:0-1961 GCA_964350535.1 uncultured Ilumatobacteraceae bacterium | reverse complement strand
GGTCGTCCCGGCGATCACCGCAGAGATCGCCCGCCGCCGCAGCTGACATCCACTCCCCCCTCCCCACGTTTACGGGGCCGATCCCGGGGCCAGCCCCCACCATCGGACCCGCAAACCAGCGACCCCACCTTTGCGGGAGCGATTCCGGGGCCGTCCAGCAGGATCGGACCCGCAAACGTGGGAGGCGGGCGAGTGCTTGACAGGGTGCAGGCGCGTGCCTCAGCATCGGCGGCCGTGACGAGCGACGCCGAACTGCGGATGATCGAGGCGGCCGAACGGATCGTCGCCGAGGAGGGGCTCGGGGCGATGTCGTTGCGCGCCGTGCAGGCCGCCGCCGGGCAACGGAACAAGTCGGCGGCGCAGTACCACTTCGGGTCGCGCGACGGGCTGATCGAGGCGGTGATCGCCCATCGGATGGCACCGATCAACGTGCGTCGGCGGGTGCTGCTCGACGGTCTCGGGGCGCACCCGTCGACGCACGACCTCGTCGACGCCTTCATCCGGCCGACCGCCGAGGCCGTGCTCGACGCCGACGACAGCCGATGGGCGCGCTTCGTGCTGGCGGGCTTCTCCGACCCGACGCTGAACGACGCCGTCCGTCGGAACATCGAGGGCGAGGCCTTCCGGGCCTCGCGGGAACGACTGCTGGCGGCGCTCGAGCACCTCCCCCCTGCCGTCCGCCGGATACGCCTCGAGCAGGCGCTCGGCCTGGCCATCCTCACCTTGGCGGGGGTCGAGACGCAGGGGCGACGCGGGCTCGACAGGGACGTGGCGGTCGCCGACCTCGTCGACGTCTGCACGGCGATCGTCGAGGCGCCAGGGCAGTGGACAGGTGGAACGGAACGTCGGTAAGGCGCGCGCCTTGACAGGTTAAGGCAGGTGCCTTAAGCTCGTCGTCACGCTCACCACCACCGGAGGACTCCCATGCTCGACCAGACCCTCGCCGGACCTCGCAACGGCTTTCTCAGCGGCCCGCGGGTGGCCGACCGCATCCCGTCGGAGTGGACCGACGAGCCGTACACGCTCTTCTCCCTGACGCCGCAGGCGACCACGATCGGTGCCGTCGTCGACGGTGTCTCCCTGGCCGAGCCGGCGAGCGAACGGCTCGTCGCCGAGCTCGACCGCGCACTCCTCGAGTGGAAGGTGCTCTTCTTCCGCGATCAGCACATCACCCACGACCAGCACGCTGCGTTCGCCCGCAACTGGGGCGATCTCGAGACCCATCCGTTCTACGGCCGGGTGACCGGCACCGAGGCGGAGCAGCCCGAGGTCGTCCGCCTCGCCAAGGACGATCAGGTCGTCGGGTTCGAGAACCTGTGGCACTCCGACGTCACGTGGCGGACCGAGCCGTCGCTCGGCTCCATCCTGCGGGCGGTGGAGCTCCCGGCGCTCGGCGGCGACACCCTGTGGGCCGACATGGCGGCCGCCTACGACCACCTCACCGACGCGATGAAGGAACGTCTCGACGGGCTGACGGCAGTGCACGATTGGTACACGAACTTCGGCCTGGCGATGCCCGAGGAGCAGCGCGAGGCACTGCGTCCCGACTTCCCGGCCGTGGAGCATCCGGTGGTGCGCACGCACCCGCAGACCGGACGCAAGACGCTGTACGTGAACCGGGCGTTCACCCAGCACATCGTCGGACTCGCCGCCGACGAGAGCGCCGAGTTGCTCGAGTTCCTGTACCTGCAGGCGAACTTCCCCGAGTACCAGTGCCGCTGGCGCTGGCAGCCCGGCGACATCGCCTTCTGGGACAACCGCTCCACCCAGCACTACGCGGTGTCCGACTACTTCCCGCAGCGCCGGGTGATGGACCGCATCACCATCATCGGCGACCGCCCGTTCTGACGCTCCCGGCGCCCTCGCTCAGCCGACGCGGGCCCGGCGCTCCAGGTGGCACTCGTGCCACCACCGCGTCTCGGCCACGGCGTTGAACGTGAAGCAGTGCAATCCCTCGATGC
>CAYGLH010000544.1:0-1970 GCA_964350535.1 uncultured Ilumatobacteraceae bacterium | reverse complement strand
GCACGGATTGCATGCAGTCCATGCCGAATTCCGGGAGGTTCGCCCCCGTTCCGCCGACCGCGAGGCGCTTCTGCATACACTTGGGCCGCCATGAGACCTACGACCGGGACCCTCCAGACAGGACTGACGGCGATGCGCGTCGTCAACGGCGCGCTGATGGCGGGCCACGGGCTGCAGAAGCTGAAGGGCTGGTTCGGCGGCGGCGGCCTCGACGCCACCGCCGCCGGGTTCGAGCACCTCGGCCTCACGCCCGCCCGGCGTCACGCAGTGCTCGCCGGTGTCACCGAGACCGCAGCAGGAGCGATGATGCTCGTCGGCGCCTTCACGCCCGCTGCCAGCGCCGCGACGACGGGCCTCATGACCGTGGCGATCAAGAAGGTGCACGGTCCGAACGGGCCTTGGGTCACCAAGGGCGGGTTCGAGTACAACCTCACTCTCATCGGCGCTGCGTTCGCACTCGCCGACCTCGGCCCCGGCGCGCTCGCCCTCGACGGCAGCCTGCTGAAGCGTCGGACCGGACTGGGCTGGGCCACGGCGCAACTCGTCGTGGGGGTCGGTGCGGCCCTCGCCGTGATGGCGGTCGCCGACCGCCACGACCCTGCGACCGAGGACGAGGAGGCAGCACGGTCGGACGAGGAGTCCGCCGATGCCTGAGAGCAACGGCCCGCTGACCGGTGTGCGGGTGCTCGAGCTCGGCAGCTTCATCGCCGGACCGTTCGCCGGCCAACTCCTTGGCGACTACGGCGCCGACGTGATCAAGATCGAGGCCCCGGGTACCGGCGACCCGATGCGCAAGTGGGGCGTCGTCCAGGACGGCGAGAGCCTGTGGTGGCCCGGCATCGCCCGCAACAAGCGGTCGGTGGCGATCGACCTCCGCGACGAGCGCGGCCGCAACCTCCTCCCCGCGCTCGCCAGCCAGTGCGACATCGTGATCGAGAACTTCCGACCGGGCCGCCTCGAGGACTGGAACCTCGGCTACGACGTGCTCTCGGCGGACAACCCTCAACTGGTGCTCGTGCACATCAGCGGGTTCGGCCAGACCGGACCACTCGCCCGCAACGCAGGGTTCGGCAGCGTCGGCGAGGCGATGGGCGGCATCCGCCACACCACGGGCAGCCCCGATCGCCCGCCGTCGCGTTCGGGCATCAGCCTCGGCGATGCGCTGGCGTCGATGTTCGGGGTGATCGGCGCCCTCTCGGCCCTCACCGGGGCGCGCACCACGGGCGTCGGCCAGGAGGTCGACGTGGCGATCTACGAGGCGGTCGCCGCCCTGATGGAGTCGACGATGGCGGACTACGAGTTGGCGGGCATCACCCGCTCGCGCTCGGGCAGTGTGTTGCCCGGGGTGGCGCCGTCGAACGTGTACCCCACCGCCGACGGCGGCGAGGTGATCATCGCCGGCAACGCCGACTCGGTGTTCGTGCGCCTCTGCCAGGCGATGGGGCGTGACGACCTCGCCACCGACGAGCGCTATGCGACCCACGAGGCGCGAGGCGTCAACATGGACGTGCTCGATCGACTGATCGGCGCGTGGACCGGCACACACGACACCCGCCCGCTGTTGGAGCTCCTCGAGCACCACGGCGTGCCTGCGGGACAGATCTTCACCGCCAAGGAGATGCTCAGCGATCCGCACTACGCGGCGCGCGGCATGGTGCAGCGCATGCTCAACAGCAGCGGCGTCGAGGTCCCGATGACAGGTGTCGTGCCACGCTTCACCGCGACACCGGGCGAGATCCGCAGTGCCGGGCCGACCCTCGGCGAGCACACCGACGTCGTGCTGCGGGAGCTCGCCGGGCTCGACGCATCCGAGGTCGCCGAGCTCGACGCCGCCGGCGTGCTCGGGATCGCCGACCCGACCGGGTCGCGCTGACGAGCCGGCGGTGCAGACCGGCGACACTCCCGACGCGGCCGAGCCGGCGCCCGCGGAACACTCCGGCGCGGAGCGGAGCGCATACGAGCTGATCCGC
>CAYGLH010000543.1:0-1975 GCA_964350535.1 uncultured Ilumatobacteraceae bacterium | reverse complement strand
CCGAACCGTCTGGTCAGCCCCGTCAGCGCCGTGGTCGCCGCCGTCGTGCCCGTCGCCGTCGGCATCGCCGCCGGCGAACGTCCGTCGCGCGTGGCGATCGTCGGGCTGCTCCTGACCCCGGTCGCCGTGTGGCTGATCGCCGATGGCGCCTGGCGGCTCGCCGACGACCGTCGATCGCTGTCGATCGCGATCGGCGCGGGTCTCGGCTTCGGGGCGTTCTTCGCCTGTCTCGCCCAGACCCCCGACGATGCCGGCGCAGCACCGCTGGTCGCCGCCCGCGCCGTGTCGGTCACCGTCGTGCTCGCCGTAACGGTCGGCCGCCGCGAGCACGCCCGGCCGAGCACGGCGGCGGTCGCCCTGGCCACCCTCGCAGGCACCCTCGACATGGGGGCCAACGGGTTGTTCCTCTGGGCCGTCCAGGATGGCGACCTCGCCATCACGGGCGCGCTCGTCAGCCTCTTCCCGGCCACCACCGTCGGGCTCGCGGTCGTCGTGCTCCACGAACGGATCCGGCGGCGACAGGTCGTCGGCATCACGGCCGGGCTGGTCGCCGCCGCACTGCTCAGCTGACGGCGGAACCGACGGTCAGGCGACGGCGTGCTGCTCGAGGACGTCGCGGACCGTGGTGACGATCTGCGCGGCCTCGGCGCCTGGGGTGAGCACCGCGGCGATGCCGGCCTGCTCGAGCTCGTCGAGGTCGGCGTCGGGCACGATGCCACCGACGATGACCGGGATGTCGACCCCGCGGGTGCGCAGCTCTTGGACGACGAGCGGGGCGAGCGTGAGGTGGGCACCCGACAGCATGGACAGGCCGATGGCATCGACGTCCTCGTCGACCGCCGCCGCGGCGACCGTCTCGGGCGTCTGGAAGAGCCCGGTGTAGATGACCTCGTAGCCGGCGTCGCGCAGGATGCGGGCGACGACCTTGACGCCGCGGTCGTGTCCGTCGAGGCCGACCTTGGCGACGAGGATGCGTTCTCCGCTCACAGGTGGTGTCCGTTCAGTCAGATGGTCGGTCGGGGTGGTGTGGCTCAGATGGTGGGGACTTCGACGTGGCGGCCGAAGACGCCGGCCATGGTGCCCATCATCTCGCCGAGTGTGGCATAGGCGTGCGACGCCTCGATCAGCGTGGGCATCAGGTTGACCTCGGGATCGGCCGCTTCGGTGGCGAGCTTGGCGAGCACCTTGTCGACCGCCTCCTGGTTGCGGTCGTGGCGGACCGCGTCGAGGCGGTTGCGCTGGCGCGCTTCGTCCTCGTTGGTGATCTTCAGCAGCGCGATCTGGTCCTCGTCGTTGCCGGCGGTGTAGGCGTTGACCCCGACGATCGTGCGGCGCCCCTCGTTGAACTTGCGCTCGAGCTCGTACGCGGAGTCGGCGATGCGGCCCTGGAACCAGTTCTCGTCGATGCCCTTGATCGCGCCTTCGAGCATCGAGCCGTCGCCCATCTCGTCGATCTGGGCGAACAGCTCCTCGGCGCGGGCCTCGATCTCGTCGGTGAGCGCCTCGACGTAGTGCGACCCACCCAGCGGATCGGCGACGTGCGGCACGTTCGTCTCGTTGGCGATCACCTGCTGGGTGCGCAGTGCGATGCGCGCCGCCTTCTCGGTGGGCAACGCCAGCGCCTCATCCATCGAGTTGGTGTGCAAGCTCTGGGTGCCACCCAGCACACCGGCGAGCGCCTCGATGGCGGTGCGCACGATGTTGACCTCGGGCTGCTGCGCCGTGAGGCTGACGCCGGCGGTCTGGGTGTGGAACCGCAACTGCATCGAGCGCTCGAGCTCGGCCCCGTAGCGCTCCCTCATCCACCGCGCCCAGATCCGTCGCGCCGCCCGGTACTTGCAGATCTCCTCGAAGAAGTCGATGTGGGCGTTGAAGAAGAACGACAGCCGCGGGGCGAACGCGTCGACGGGCAGCCCGGCCTCGAGCGCCAGCTCGCCGTAGGCGAAGCCGTTCGCCAGCGTGAACGCCAGCTCCT
>CAYGLH010000542.1:0-1975 GCA_964350535.1 uncultured Ilumatobacteraceae bacterium | reverse complement strand
CCCAGTCGAAGGCGATCGTCGACGCCACGGGACGCAGCGGCTGGGACGACTACATCACCCTCCCGGATCCCACCGGGCTCGACCCGATCCCGACCGTGCACCCGATCGTGCACTCGACGAGCTACTCGGTCACGATCTTCCCGAACTTCGTGTGCCCCGTCGGTCCGACCACGTTCCCGGTCCTGCTGTTCTTCCCCGACGGACCGGGGCGGACGCGCCTCCGGATCTACCATTACGCGTCGTCGACGCACGCCGAGCTGCCGCCCGAGACCTGGGCGAGCCGGTTCGCCACCTTCGCCCAGATCATCGACGAGGACGTCGAGAACCTCGACCCGATGCACCGGGCGATGGCGTCCCCGCTCTACGACGGCGTGCCGCTGTCGTACCAGGAGCGGCGCATCTGGCGGATGAACGAGGTGATCGACCAGGTCATCGGCATCGACCGCATCCCGGAGGACCTCCGCGTCCCGCAGCTCCTCGACGCCTACGTCCAGCGTTCCTGACAACCGATGAGCGTGCACGCGCACAGGTCGCGGCAACGCTCATCGATGCCCCACCCGACGATCAACCGATGAGCGTGCACGCGCACAGGTCGCGGCAACTCTCATCGATGGAGGGGGGTGGGGCTATCGCATCAGGGGTGGGGCGCCGGGGTCGGGGCGAGCGGCGCCGTCGGACGCGGCGAGCACCACCGTGGCGACACCGTCGTGCTCCTCGACACGGTGGCACGGCACGCCCTCCCAGGCAGGCGGACCCTGGTGCGCGCCGTCGCGCACGTCGAACGCTGCGCCGTGCAAGGGGCACGTGACCATGAACCCGCGCAGCCGACCCTCGCTCAGCGGCGTGTCGGCGTGCGAGCAGTTGTCGTCGAGCGCGTAGAGCTCACCGCCCGCGCGGCACACCACGATCCCGTAGCGACCGACGTGCTCGAAGCAGCGCATCTCCCCGTCGACGAGGTCCGACAGGTCGCCGACGTCGACCCGCTCCTCGCTCACACCGCACCCAGTGCGAGGTGACGGTCGATCGTGTCGTGGAAGTAGCGGATGCGACGCTCCTGCCACGGCATGTAGTCGTCGCGGTAGCCGCGCGACCGCAGCCCCTGCTGCTGGGTCTGCCAGATGGCGACGTCCTGGTCGATGCCGGGCCCGCACGACACCTCGCCGGCGATCCCGGTCTCGTGCTCGGCCACGTGGTCGAGCGACACCCACTCGCGCATCGAGTTCGACCAGTACTCGCTGACGCCGTCGGGGAATGCGGTGAGGTACCACATGTCGAAGAAGCAGCGCTCGGGGTCGGTGGGGTGCGGAGTCGCCCGCAGCCAGATGCATCCGTCGGGCTTCATGCTGAACGAGATGTTGGGGAACACGGTGTAGTGGTAGTTGTCGGTGAGTTGCTCGTCGGAGTAGCCGGAGAAGTCATAGCCCTTGGCAGCGCCCTTCTCACGCTTGGCCTGCTGCAGCGCGATGCGCAGGCCCGGCAGGTCGTCGCGGTAGGGCTCGGGATCGACCTCCCAGAACTCGAGGTCGGGTCGCAGGCCCTGGAACGTGCGCTCGACGCGCCCGCGGTACTGCGGGCCCGGTCCGCCGCCCGGCATCAGCATCCGCGCGTGACCGGAGGGGTAGAGGTCGAACTGACACCCGGAGTGGTGCTCGTTCATCACCGGCAAGGTCTGCGGATGGACGTAGGGCAGGTGGTAGCTCTCGTTGAAGTTGTCCTGCACGCACTTCCAGTTGAAGTCGCCCTCCACCGTGACCCAGTGGGTGCGCTTCATGTCCTCCATGCGGTAGACGTCGAGGTGCTCGGCGACCGGTGCCAGCCACTCACGCAACGGCGCCGCGTCGGGGTCCATGTTGAACCAGATGAACCCGGCCCACGTCGCAGACGGGATCTCGACCAAGTTCCGCACACCGCACGGGCTGCCCTGCGGGAAGTCGTCCACATCGGGGCCGTGGTTCGGCCGGCCGTCGTCGCCGTA
>CAYGLH010000541.1:0-1976 GCA_964350535.1 uncultured Ilumatobacteraceae bacterium | reverse complement strand
GCGAAGGACATCTGCGCCAGCGAGATCTGGCCGGTGTAGCCGGTGAGGATGATCAACGAGAGGGCGATGATGGCGAACACGAGGCCCGTCTGCAGGGCGCCGGCGAAGCGGGTGCGCGAGCCGGTGTTCTCGAAGATGAACGCGAACAGCGTGGCGATCGTGACCCACACCAGGGCGTGCTCGTACATCCGCTTCGGCTGCGGCGCCAGGGGCAGACGGCGCTCGCGCACCGTGCCGCGGATCGGCAGCGATTGTCCACGGATGAACAGGACCACGATGATCACCACGAGCGGCAAGACCTGGCTGACGCCGTTCTCCAGCCACCGCAGGCTCGAGCTGTCGAACCAGTCGGTGCGGTTGACCTGGAGGAGGTTGGTGACGGCGCCGAGGGCGAGACCGCCGGCGATCGCCGCCGGCACCGATCTCAGGCCGCCGATGAGGGCGGCTGCGAGCGCCGGGACGATGAGGGCGGTGAGCCCGATCGGTGTGATCGTTCCCTGGATCGGGCCGGCGACGATCACGGCGAGGGTGGCGCTGACCGAGGCGATCACCCAGTTGACCGCGGCGAGGGTCTGTGGCGAGTAGCCGAGCAGCACCGCGCCCTTCTCGTTGCCGGCTGCCGCCCTGGTGGCCAGGCCGAAGCGCGTGAACCGATAGCCGGCCCACAGCACGAAGCCGAGCAGGATGGCGAAGCCGATCGTGTAGAGCGAACCGCGCGGATAGGGCTTGCCGAGGCCGAGGAAGTTGTGCACCACCTCGTCGGGCACCACGCTGCGCGGCTGCGGGAACGCCGTGCCGAAGTTGAGCAGCGCGACGCCTTGCAGGTAGAGCAGCAGGCCGACCGAGGCGACGACCTTGCCGAGTGGCGCGGCGTTGCGGAGCGGTCGGAAGACGAGGAAGTGCGCGCCCAGGCCGAGCAGGGCAGCCATCAACAGGGCGACGATCATCGATGGCACCATCGGCCAGGATCCGTCGCTGTCGAGTGTGATGCGGACCGGCACGTTGAGTGTGTCGGTCGGGAGGAAGTCGAGCCATGGCAGGAACAGCTCGCCGCGGTTCCACGCCGTGTCAAAGGTGAACATGCCGTACATCGCCATCGCGCCGTGCGCGAAGTTGATGACGCCCGAGCCCTTGTACGAGACGACGAGGCCCGCGCCGAGCATGGCGAAGACGGCGCCGATGCCCAGGCCGGAGATGAGGTCGAAGACGATGTCGGTCACGCAGCCCCCAAGCGGGTGATGAATGGAGAGGTTAGTGACGGGGGCGCAGGTTGTCCTGCGCCCCCGCCGGGTTGGTCAGTTGTCGGAGTTGGTCGGTTGTCGTTGGTCGTCGGCGGTCATCCGCCGGGGCGGAGTTCGGTGCCGGCGACGAGTTCGATGCCGTTGAGTTGGTCGACGACCAGGTTCAGCTGGGTCCCGTCCCACTGGCTGAGGCTGATCTGGGAGCTGCACACCGACACGTACGGATCGGGTGCGCCGGCGCAGTTCAGCGGAGCCCCGCCGAACGTCTCGGCAGTGCCGTCGGTGGACGCCACGGCCTGCTCGAGCGACTCGCCCGTGACCTCGTCGAGACCTTGCGAGAGCTGCCAGAGGTCGAGGATCAGGGAGAAACCCTGACCGGTGAAGCCCTTGAAGATCTCGTCGGCCGGGATGCCGTACTCCACCGCCTTGGTCTGGAAGACCTCGGCCTCGTCGCGGTGTGCGCCGTCGACCGAGTCGAGCGGGACGTAGAGGCTCTTCTCGGTGCCGGTGAAGTACACGCCTTCGGCCAGGTCGCCGGCGGCGGCCATGGCGTCGAAGTCGATGCAGGGAGCCGACAGGATGAGCGGCGTGTCGTCGGACGTCCAGCCGAGTCGTCCCAGCGCATCCATGAAGTTCCAGCAGTCCGAGCCCTGTGCCGAGTAGATGATCACGTCGGGGTCGAAGTCGAGGACCTCGGTGGCCTGCGGCGACACGTCGGCCGACGCCGGAGCGATC
>CAYGLH010000540.1:0-1977 GCA_964350535.1 uncultured Ilumatobacteraceae bacterium | reverse complement strand
CTTGCGGCCGAACGGGGCGAGCGACAGGTCGGCGACGCGGAAGTCGCGTCGCGCGGCGACGGTGGACATGATGGAAACCTCCGGGGTTCGTGTTGGGCGAACCGGGCAGGGGCCCTCAGGCACCGATCGAATCAGCCCGGCGGATTCGTCGCGTCGAGCCTATCCAGCGGAGGTTGCTACTTCAGGACGACGGCGAAGACGTCGACCAGGTAGTGCAGTGAACCGTTGTGGTTGAACGCCTGGGCGACATAGGGGTCGTTGACGCCGGCGTTGTTCTTGGCGGTGCCGTAGCTGACGAGGGCCATGTTCGGGACGTCCTCGCGTTCGGCGACGTTGATGTTGGACGTGAACGGTCTACTGCCCCCGCCCGGGTACATCGACAGGTAGGTGCTCACCGACTGCCACGGCACACGCCGCTGCAGGCCGGTCCCCGTGAGGTTGCCGAAGAACGCCGACTGCTGGCCGACGTGCACGCCGCCGAGCTTGACCGAGTCGGCGAACGCCTTGAAGCTCCAGTTCTCGGCCTGGCGGGTGCCGAGCGGGACGTTGCCGAACTCGGCGAGGCGCGTGTCGAACACCCGGAACGGCGCTTGCAGTGGCACGATCCGCCCGGTGGTGGTGGCCGGGTTCGAGGGGACCTGGAGGTAGCCGAGCACGTCGACGACGACGTGGGCGGGGCCACGGTGGTTGTAGAGGTAGACCTTGCCGTCGGCGGCCACCGGCACGACCGCCATCACCGGTTTGATCTGGCCGCGTGCGACGTTGACGTTCGACGTCGAGGCTCCCCTGGCCCCTGCGGGCACCCGCTGCGGGCTCATCGAGAAGTAGGTGTCACCCGCGCCGGGCAGGTTGTTGACGGCGGTGATGTTGACGATCACGCCGGTGACGGAGGTCGAGTTGGGAACGATGTTGGCGACGCTCGGCTGGTAGTTCGCATCGCGCGCCGTGGCACCGCGGATCTGCAAGGGGATGGAGGACTTCGTGCCCATCGCGCCGCCCTGCTCGCGGGAGTCGTAGATGCGGCCCGGCGTGACGGCGACGACGCGCGCCCCGCGCGTGGTGGCCGCGGAGGTGGACACCCACCCGAAGACGTCGATCGCCAGGTGCGACCGGCCGCCCTGGCCGGCGGAGAGCTTGGCGGTGACGCTGCCGTCGCTGCCGACGCCGACGATCGCCAGGTTGGGAACGTTGGTCCCGGCCTTGAAGTTGACGAGCGAGGACGTGCCGGCGCTCGCACCCTTGGGGTACACGGTCATGTGCCCGTTGTTGTCGGGATCGACGACCGTGACGCTGAGCACGACGGCGAGGACCTCGTCGCCGTTCGTGGGTACCCCGGCCTTGCCGAGCACGGGGAAGCTGAACGCCGTTCCGGTGCGCGACATCGCCTTCTTGCCGCCGGGCGCGACGTCGAGCGCAGCGTTGCGCGTGTCGAGGATGCGGGCCGGCGTCAGCGGGTGGTACTCACCGCCTGCGCCGAGGCCGCCGCTCTGGGCGCTCACCGGCGCTGGGGACGAGGCCGGAACGACACCGACCAACGCGGCCAACAGGACCAGGACCAAGACGCCGCGTCGCAGGGGTCGTTTCACGATCATCGGCGCGATTGTAACGGATCCGTCATACTCGGCAAGGTCGCGCCTCAGCCGTCGGCCGAGAACGTCGGTGCGATCCCCCGCTCGTCGACGATCGCCATGAGCCGTTCGTGCTCCGCGCCGTCGACCGCGGTCGCCTCGTCGATCAGCATCACCGGGATGTCGTCGCGGATCTCATAGGTCCGCTGCAGGCGCGGGTTGTACAGCACGCTCTCGGACTCGAGGTAGTACAGCGGGCCCTTGTCCTCGGGACAGGCGAGGATCTCGAGCAGGTCGGGCGACAGGGACATGGTTCCTCCAGGGAGCGATGGTGCCAGGTAGAGATGATGCCGGATCGGGACGGTGCGCGCTGCCAGCGTGGCGGTCAGGCGGTGATCGTGGCGAGCAG
>CAYGLH010000539.1:0-1992 GCA_964350535.1 uncultured Ilumatobacteraceae bacterium | reverse complement strand
CGCCTCGTCGGCGAGACCGTGGGCGACGGTGGTTCGCACCGTGTACGACCACTGCACCCGGTCGCGTTGCGCCGGTGCTCCGATGGCGAACACGTCGCCGACGTCGACGTGCCGCACGACCCGGTCCTCGCGCGCCGCCACGCGCACCTTGGCGGCGAGCAACCGGGCGCGCTGGCCGTCGTCGATCCCGGGCCGGGCCAGCACCCGGTCGATGACCGCGGCCGACTCGGCCGAGTCGACCCGGAAGTCGCCGCCCTCGGCATGGCCGATCGCTGCGTCGATCGCCATGTGGATCGAGCCCGGACGCTCCGCGGTCGCATCGATCACGTCCTCGAAACGCTCACGAGCGGCACGCCGTCGCCCGGCGCCACGCAACGCGTGGCCCAACGCCAACAGCACCTCGGGTTCGCGTCCATCGCCCTGCCCGAGACGCAGCGCCGCCTCGAGCAGGTCGGCCGCCTCGTCGAACGCGCTCCGGTCGAGCGCCAGCAGCCCCGCAGAGGCGATGAGCTCAGGGTCGGTGCGCTCGCTCCGGCCCGAGGCGAGCACGTGACGGGCCGCCCCGATGAGACGGTGAGATCCCGCCGACTCAAGGAGTTCGGCGGCTCGACGATGCAGCCCCGACCGTCGCGACGGGGCGAGACGGTCGTAGAGCAGCTCGGCGCCGAGCGGATGGGAGAATCGGAACCCGCCCGAGCGGTCGGGCACCAACAGCCCGCGCTGGTGGGCCTCGTCGACCGCCAGCTCGACCGAGCCGGGGTCGGCGTCGTCGACGAGCACAGCCAGGTCCGCAACGACGAAGTCGCGCCCGAGAACCGCCGCCACCGACAGCACCTCGCGGCTCCACGGGTTGAGCGAGGCCAACCGGATCGACATCACCTCTCGCGGCTCCGCAGCGGCGATCCGCGCCAGACGATCACTGAGCGCCACCTCATCGGACACCGTTGCGTCGAGCACCTGAACGAGATGCTCGAGCACAGCGGGCACGTCACCGCCGAGCGCAACGACCGCATCGACCGCGGCCGACACCTCCGATTCAGCGAGTGAGAATCGCCGGCGGAGGGCGTCGGCAAGCACGTCTCCGGGCAGCGGGCCGAGGACGATCTCCACCGTGGAGCGGTACTCCACCGCAGTGGTCGAGCCGACGGGCACGCACGCTGACGATCGGCAACTGGTCGAGGAACGACCCGAGTTCGCGCAGGGACTCGGCGCTCGATGGGTCCGCCCAATGCAGGTCGTCCACCAGCAGCACCACCGGTTCGATCCCGATCGACAACAGGGCGTCGACGAACGACGTGAGCGTCGACGAGCGGCCGAGGTCGTCACCACCGGACTCGAGCCGGGCGATGGCGTCGAAGAGGTCCCGGGGCCGGGGCCGGCCGAGTCGGTCGAGTTCGATCACCGCGCCCGTGAGGAGCTGCAGGATCAGATCATGGGGACGCAGCGCAGGGCCGCGCTCGGCCGTCGCCCGCAGGACCACCGCGCCGTTCCGGGTCGCCGTGGCGCCGACCTCGGCGAGCAGACGTGACTTCCCGACACCGGCCGGCCCCGTGACCATGATCGACGATCCGGTCCCCCGGGCAGCCATCTCGATCCGCTCGGCGATCGCGTCGAGTTCGGGCCGACGTCCGATCAGGTCGAGTGCCGGTGACGGGCGCGCGGTCATCGCCACCGACTTTTCGCCACCCCCACCATGGACCGATCCTAGGAGCGACCAGTCGTCGGGATCCTCGGCCGAGGCCGTTCATTTCGCATGGGACATCGTTCATCTCTGCCCGGATCCGCTGACACGGCGGCCCTGACGTCCCTAACGTCGCCGCATGCGACAGATGCGCCTCCTGGCCGCCCTCGGCACCGCCGCTGTGTTGGTGCTGACCGGATGTGCCGACGACAACGATGCGATGCCGGCCGCCTCGACATCGGACCGACCCGACCACGCCTTCGACGAGGTCCGGCACGTCGTCATCGAGCAGCACGACACCGAGGCTCACG
>CAYGLH010000538.1:0-1992 GCA_964350535.1 uncultured Ilumatobacteraceae bacterium | reverse complement strand
CTCCACGACGCGCCGGCGTGTCCGGTCGAGCGCGATCCCGACGCGCAGGATCCCGGCGAGCACCATGACGCGCTGCTGGTCCGCGGCGCTCAGCGCGTGGAACTCGGCGTGCCCGGGCTTGGGCGCGCTCTTGCGGTGATAGCGGGCGGTCTGGGCGATCAGCTCGATCTCACGGTCGCTGAACCCGACGAGCTGGTCGCTGTGCCGGATCACGTAGTACGAGTGGCGATGGTGCGCCGCGTGGGAGATGAAGAGGCCGACGTTGTGCAACAGTCCCGCGGCCTCGAGCAGGTCGCGGTCGGCCGATCCGTAGCCGTGCTGTGCCGCCAGCCCGTCGAACAGCTGCAGTGCGAGGTCGGTCGAGCGACCGATGTGCGCGAGGTCGCCGTGGAAGGTCTCGGTCATCCGCATCACCGAACGACGGCGGATGTCCGAGAGGTGGTGGGCGACGCCCGGTGCGTCACGGGAGGCCGCCCGATCGATCAGGATGCCCTCGCGGAGCGCTGCGTCGGACACGCTCATCTGCTCGATGCCGAGGAGATCCAGGATCTCCTCGATCAGGATCGCCCCGGCGGCGATGATGTCGCGCCGCCGCTCGTCGAGGCCCTCGATGTCGGCGCGCGAGTCGGCGGTCTTGTGCTCGAGCACCAGCGCGACCGCAGCGCGGAGCTCGGTCTCGGTGAAGGACTCACCGGTGCCGACGGTGTTCGGGTCGCGGCCATCACGCGCGGCGATGATCCTGGCCAGGTTGAGGATGGTGCCGGAGCTGCCGACCGCGCGGAACGGTGCGAACGGAGCGATGTCGGCGACGGCCGGCGCGAGGAACGAGCGTACGTAGGCCCTGCACTCCGCCACGGCCTTGCGACGCGCCTTGCCGTCCGGGAAGAACCGATCGGTGAGCCGGATCGCGCCGAGCTTGAGCGATCGGGCGAGCAACACGTCGGTGCCCTCCCCCACGACCAGCTCCGTGCTGCCGCCGCCGATGTCCACGACGAGGATCCGCTCCTCGAACACCGGCAGCGACTGGATCACCCCGAGGTGGATCAGCCGCGCCTCTTCGGCGCCGGGTACCACGTCGACGCCGATGCCGATCTGGTCGCGGGCGCGGTCGCCGACCTCGGCGCGGTTGGTCGCCTCGCGCAGCGCGCTCGTCGCCACGGCGTCGATCGAGGCACCGAGGCTGTCTGCGATGCGACGGAAGCGCCCGAGCGCCGCCAGCCCGCGCTCGATCGCCTCCGGCGTGAGGACGCGCATCTCGCCGGCGCCGGACCCGAGCCGCACGACCTCCTTCTCCTTGTCGAGCACGTCGAACTGCCCGTCCTCGTCGACCCGGGCGACGAGGAGGTGGAACGAGTTCGTCCCGAGGTCGATCGCTGCTCGCACGTCGCCTTCGCTCCGTCGGCCACCGACGCCCGCGGGTCGGTCGATCGGCGGCTCCGCAGATGAATCGACGGCCGCTCCGTGGTGCTGGGTCATCGGCGCGCGCCGAGCTGGAGCCCGAGATCGTGCGCGGCGGCGCGCACGGCGGCGACGAGTGCCACCGGGTCACCGGCGCACCCCTCGAGCGCATGGTTGTCGAGGAGCAGGAGGTGAGCACCGTCGTCGACCTCCGCGGCGACGGCCGGGAGCCTGCCGGTCGTCACGGCGCGCACCTCGTCGGGCTCATCGTCGCGATGGAAGGTGACGAACTCGACCGGGAGGCCATAGCGCGCTGTACGCCAATCGGCTCGCTCCCGCACGAGTCCGTGTGTGATGTCGCAGAGCGCACAGTGCGCTCGACCGACGCGCACGCCGAGGAAGTACGAGATCTCGCCGATCACGGTCCCGTCGGCGTCGTACACACCGATCAGGCGGGTGATCGTGCGCGGCACGCGTCAGTCCCCGGATCCGGTCGGCGCCGGGTCGCCTTCGAACGCCGGATCGGAGCCGATGAGCCGTGTGGGTTCGGTCAGCGAGGGCTCGGGCATGTCGCCATGCTCGCGGACCGCGGTA
>CAYGLH010000537.1:0-1997 GCA_964350535.1 uncultured Ilumatobacteraceae bacterium | reverse complement strand
CGTGTGCATGTTGGCAGCCGTCTCGACCGTCGCTTGGAGCCTGGCCCACCGACGCACGGCGCTACGTCCCTGACGAGACCGTGCCGGCCGGTGCGCGCCATCGGTGCAGCGCTCGCCATGGCAGCACTGATGATCCCCATCGGGATGGCGCCCGCCGAGCTCGCCCGCGTCCCTGCGGTCACCGGGCTCCACACGACGGTGGGTGGCTGGAGCAGCTCGCTATCGGACGACGGCGACGGGCACGTCGCAGTGCGCAGCGAGCTCTGAGCTGGTGGAACCGAGCAGCAGTCCCCTGAACCCTCCGCGACCCCGTGAGCCCACCACGACGAGATCGGCGTGCTCCGAGGCATCGAGCAGGGCCTTGCTCGGCCAGCCACGGACCACGCACCGCTCGAGCCGCACGCCGTCGGGCGGCGGGCCGGCGGCGACGACGACCCGCTCGACGACGCCGAACGCGGCGGCTTCGAGGTCGTGCTCGTACAGCTGCACGCTGCCGAAGAAGTCGTACGCCGCCGGCTGGAGGGACCACGCGTGGTTCACCTGGATGTGCTCGACACCCGGCACCTGGTACGCCCACCGCAGCGCCCGCACCGACTCGTTCTCGCCGTCGTCGTCGGTGAGGTCGTGGTCGTCGACCCCGACGACCACGCGGCGCATCGGCACGTCGGCGTCGCCGCGCACGACCACGACCGGCTGCCGGGCATGGTGCAGCACGTAGTTGGCCGTGGAGCCGAGGATCAGCGACATCTGCCCGTCGCCGCGATGGCCGACGACGATGACGTCGGCGTCGCTGCCTTCCGCCACCAGTGCGGCCCCCGGACGTCCATGACGCAGCGCCGGGAAGATCCGGTCGTCAGGGACGCCCGCGAGGAGGTGCTCGAGCTGTTCCTTGGCCGCCTGCTCGAACTCCGCGATCTGGGGTGGGAGCATCGCCATGTGCACGGACGCGGGCGTCTCCCACGCGTGCACGACGACGACCGCGTCGTCCACCGCGGCGAACCGCAGTGCCCACCGCAGCGCCGAGGCCGCCTCCGCGCTGGAGTCCATCCCGACGACGATCTTCTTGCGCCTCTGATCGGCCATGTCTGCCCCTTTCGCGAACTCGGTGCTGCAGCACCATCATCCCGACCCGTCGCGTTCGGGGACAGGGCACAAGGTCACCACTGGGGCGCACGCAATCGCGCGACGCGACGCAGCGGGAGCGACGTGTCAGAGGCGGAGCACCGCGGCGCCGGAGATGTCGCCGCGCCGGAGACGGTCGAGGGCGGTGCCGATCTCGGTGAGCCCGAACTCGTCGGTCAGCGTGTGGATCGGGATCGTCGCAGCGAGGTCGATCAGGTCGCGCACGTTGCGCCGGGTGACGTTGGCGACGCTGCGGAGCTGCCGTTCGGACCACAACAGGTCGTAGTCGAACTCGGGGATGCGGTCGAGGTGGATCGCGTTGACGGCGACGATGCCGCCCTTGTCGAGCGCCCGCAGCGCATCGACGACGACCGAACCGACCGGGGCGAACGTGACCACGGCGTCCAGCGGTGCTGGGGGTCGCGCGTCGTAGGGGCCGACCCACGCGGCGCCCATCGCGAGCGCCCGCTGCTGCTCGCGCTCGGATCGAGTTGCGACGAACACCTCGCACTGCCAGTGGCGGGCGATCTGGATGGCGACCGTTGCAGACGCGCCGAAGCCGAACAGGCCGATGCGCTGGCCGGGCTCGACCTCGGCGACCTCCAGCGCGCGCAACCCGATGGCGCCGCCGCACAGCAGCGGCGCGAGCGCGACGGGGTCGAGGTCGTCGGGCAGGCGATGGACGAAGTCGGCGCGCGCCGAGACGCGCTCCGCGTAGCCGCCGTCGCGGTCCCATCCCGTGAAGCGGGCGCGATCGCAGAGGTTCTCGCGATCGCTCCGACAGAAGCGGCACTCGCCACACGTCGAGGCGATCCACGCGATGCCGACGCGGTCACCGACGGCCACGTCGTCGACCCCCTCGCCGCGCTCGACGA
>CAYGLH010000536.1:0-2000 GCA_964350535.1 uncultured Ilumatobacteraceae bacterium | reverse complement strand
GGACGTCGAGGCCCGTCACTTCGAATCCGAAGCGGAGTACCGGCAGGTCAACCACTGCGTCGACACGTACCTCACCAAGGTCGACGGACGCGCCGCAGCTGCGCAGCAGGGCGAGCCGCACGCTGGCCGCACGAGACGCGTGCTGGTGCTGGGCACGATCCTGCCCGACCTGTCGATCCCCCACGACACCGGACTCGCGCACCACGACATCGTCGATTGGGTGCGGCACACGGTCGCGGTCGCCGAGCGGGACGGGTTGGATCTGATCGTCAAGCCGCACCCGGCGGAGATCAACCAGAAGATGGGCTTCTACGTGTCGGAGCGATTCGCCGATCTGTTCCCCGAGTCCGAGCGTGTGACGGTCCTGCCGTATGGCACGGACTTCCACGAAGCGGTCCGAGACGCCGACCTCGTGGTCATCTGGTCAGGCACCTCCGTCATGGAGCTGGCCCTCATGGGTCGCTCCTACGTCGCGTGCAGCCGGTTCGCCCGCGAGGAGTACCCACTCGGCGCGCCGGCATTCACCACCCGCGAAGAGTACGAACGGCTGCTGCGCGGCGAACAGGCTCCCGAGGTTCCAGACGACGCCCGTCTTCAGGCGATCGACATCATCCACCGGATCACGACGAGCCCCCTCCGCGCACCGTCGATGCTGCCCACGCGCCAGCTTCTCAACGGCCATGTGTGGCCACCCCGGTTCGATATCGAGCTCGCACGCCGCGAGCTCTCGGCGGAAGCAACGCAACAACTCGCCCAGCGGCTCATCGGCCAGTAGTTGGAAGGTCGGGGAGACCATCTTGACCGAGTCCGAGGTGCACCTCTGCGACAACTACACCCATCTGTTCTACGCGGTCGCTGATCTGCTCGGCCGACGACCCGATCGGCCGACGATCGTCTACATCGACGACGCGATGCCGGTCGGGACCGAGACGGGCGAGCGGTTGTCCTCGCTCGTCGGCGCCGATCTCCTCCGGGTTTCGGACGACGGTCAGATCGACTCGTTCGCCCGGCTCCCTCGCTTCGCGCCGGCGATCCTGAGGAGGAACCTCAGCTGGGCCGATCGTCGACCGATCGGGCCGACATCGTGGGAGGCGAGCGTGCTCGCCGACCGACGCTTCGCGACCGGGTTCGTGTACCACCCAGGGTTCTTCCTGTCGAAGGTGCTCGTAGGCCGCTGCGATCGGATCGTGATGCGCGACTCGGGTTACGCCAACTACGTGAAGCACAAGGTCCCCGCACGTCGCATGCTCCCCCGTCTGCTCGCGGGCCGCTCGCCGCGCTACCAGATCTGGGGCGAGGAGCGGTGGGTGGACCACATCGAGGTCGCCCGGCCCGACCAACTCCCGGGCCGGGTGCAACACAAGGCCAGTCGACTCTCGCTCCCGGATCTCCGGTGCCGTATCACCGATGAACACGCACGTGCCCTGGCCCGCTCGTTCTTCGACGACGCCACCGTGCCCGACATCGACGATCCGTCGGCACTGCTCCTGACCCAACCCCTCGAGCAGATCGGGATCTGCACGTACGAGGAGAAGCGAGAGCTCTACGAAGGGATTGCCTCCGCACTGCGACGCTCCGGATTCCACGTCGTGGTCAAGGCACACCCCCGCGAGCTCGCTCCGGCGCTCGAGCAGTACGAACAGTTGCCACGCGCCTTCCCCGCCGAGGCGTGGAGCTGGCTCGGTCGGCCCCCGTTCGACCTCGCTGTGTCGCTGAACTCGACGTCGCTGGCGGCCGACGACCCGTCGTTCGCGCGCTCCCGCTTGCAGCTCATTCCTCCGACCGCCTTCTACGCCCGCCACTGGACCGAGTGGCCCACCATGATCGAGCGCGCCCTTTCCGAGCTCGGGCCGGCCCGTCTCGGCGACCTCCCACATTCGTGAGGATCGTGAGATGACGATCGAGCCAGGACCACCGCCGGCGTGAAGAGGGACATGGCGCGGTGGACGCACTCGGTGCTGGCGCAGGTCCGGCAGGTGCGCGGGGTCGCTCCCGACGAA
>CAYGLH010000535.1:525-2000 GCA_964350535.1 uncultured Ilumatobacteraceae bacterium | reverse complement strand
GGACTCCGTCTGCGCGTTGTAGGCCTTGCAGAAGTCCATGATGTTGACGCCGTGCGGACCGAGGGCGGTACCGACCGGCGGCGCCGGGGTGGCGGCCCCGGCCTGCAGCTGGACCTTGACCAGCGCAGCGATCTTCTTCTTGGGAGGCATCTCTCTTCAGGGTCCTTCTCTTGGATATGTCGTGGTCCGACGAGCCGGGCTCCCACGGGAGCGGCGGCTCTGCCACCTGGTGTCGAGCCCGGCTCAGACCTTCTGGATCTGGCTGAAGCTCAGCTCGACCGGGGTCTCCCGGCCGAAGATCTCGACGAGGGCCTTGACCCTCTGGGACTCCGCGTTGATCTCGGTGATCGTCGCGTGCAGCGTCGCGAACGGGCCGTCGACGACCATGACCGAGTCGGACACGGAGAAGTCGGCCACCTCGCCCGGCTTCTTGGCCGCGCCGCCGCCGGACGCCGCGGCACCGGAGGCAGCGGCGGCCGCCTCGGCCTCGACGACGACGCTGGGCGCCAGCCAGTTCTCGACCTCGTCGAGGGTCAGCGGCACCGGCTGGTGGCTGTGCCCGACGAAGCCGGTCACCGACGGGGTGTGCCGCACCGCGGCCCACGACTCGTCGGTCATGTCCATCCGCACCAGCACGTAGCCGGCGTAGCGGGTGCGCTTGACCATCTTGCGCTGGCCGTTGCGGATCTCCGCGACCTCCTCGGAGGGCACCACGATCTCGTGGATGTAGTCCTCCATGTTGAGGGAGTGGATGCGGTTCTCGAGGTTCGCCTTCACCCGGTTCTCCATGCCGGAGTAGGTGTGCACGACGTACCAGTCGCCGAACTTGTTGCGCAGCTCCTCGCGGAAAGCCTCCAACGGGTCGACGGCCTCGCCCTCGGCAGGCTCGACGTCCTCGACGGCCTCGCCCTCGGCAGGCTCGACGGCGTCGTCGGTCTCCGCCGGTACGTCGTCCGCGGCGGCGTCCTCGACCACCGGCTCCTCGACCGGCTCCTCGACCACCGGCTCCTCGACCGGCTCCTCGGCCACCGGCTCCTCGGCGACGTCCTCCACCACCGCCTCCTCGGCGGGGGCATCCTCGAGCACCGGCTCGTCGACCGGGGTCTCCTCGGTGGGGACCTCGTCAACCGGGGTCTCCTCGGCCAGAGCTTCGACCTCGGGGGTCTCGGGCTCGTACTGCTCCGACACGTGCTGCTCCGTCGCTTCGTTGGTCATCTCAGGGGTTCTTCCGATCGCGGGTCGTGCGCGGCCGCTCAGCCGTCGCCGGCGAACACCGCGAACACGAGCTTGCCGAAGCCCAGGTCCAGCGCCGAGACCAGCGTCATCATCACCAGGACGAACACCATGACGACGATGAAGTAGGTGACCAGCTGGTCCTGCGTCGGCCAGACCACCTTGCGCAGCTCGGCGACGACCTGGCGGTAGAAGGTCGCCGGGCTGGTGCGCTCGGTGTTCGACGAGGCACCGCTGCTCGT
>CAYGLH010000535.1:0-515 GCA_964350535.1 uncultured Ilumatobacteraceae bacterium | reverse complement strand
TCCGACACGTCTGCCACCTTCTGTCTGGTCGTGCTGCTGTCCTGGTCGTGCTGGCCGGCCGTCCGGCCGGCCGTTGCTGTGCTGCCGGCCCGCTCGGCGGGCTTCGCAGGGCACGAGGGACTTGAACCCCCAACCTTCGGTTTTGGAGACCGATGCTCTGCCAGTTGAGCTAGTGCCCTCCGGGGAACTCCGCCGCGCGGACCTCCCCGACGAGGATCGGACGGAGGGCAGCACGAAGCATGTGGAGAACCACCAAACGTGGAGTCTACGGGCAAGGGGGAGGCGGCGTCCAAACGCGCTCCGCGAGCGCGCGCCGAGACCGCGCCCGGCGGGGCGGGCGCCACCGCCCCTACGATGGCCCCATGAGCACCCCCGCCTCGACCAGCCCCCGTGACCGCCGCGTCTCCCGGCGCCTCGGCGCCATCGCCGAGTCCGCCACGCTCAAGGTGGATGCCAAGGCCAAGGCGCTCAAGGCCGAGGGTCGGCCGGTCATCGGCTTCGGCGCCGGCGAGCCC
>CAYGLH010000534.1:224-2007 GCA_964350535.1 uncultured Ilumatobacteraceae bacterium | reverse complement strand
GCGTGCGGCAACGACAACGAGTGCCCTCCGCTGCTGCCCAGCGCCGTCGCGGACACGGCGTGGGTGCTGGGATCGAGACCGACGCGACGCAGCAGTTCCGGAAAGCTCGCCCCCGGGTCGTCACCGGGGGCGAAGAACGGCATCGTCACCGGCTACTGCCCGCCCTTCTGGACGTACGACTTGACGAAATCCTCGGCGTTGGTCTCGAGGACCTCGTCGATCTCGTCGAGCAGGTCGTCGAGCTCGGCCTTGAGCTTGTCACCCGTCTCGGTCGCCGGCGCGGTCTCGTCGACGACCTCCTCGGTGCGCTCGCTGGTGCCCTTGGACTTCTGCGTTCGTTCTGCCATCGAGGTCTCACCCTCCATCAGGTTCGGTCGGTCGGCCCAGACGGTCGAGGAGCTCTCGCGCCGTCCGGCTCGTGTCGATCAAGGTAGCAACGTGATCTGCGGTCCCGCGCAGCGGCTCCATCATCGGGACGCGGCGCAATGGCTCGTTGCCGACGTCGAAGACGAGTGAGTCCCAGTTGGCCGCGACGATGTCGTCGGGGAACTTGTCGAGGCAACGCCCCCGGAAATAGGCGCGCGTCGTCGTGGGCGGCGCGGTCATCGCTTCGAGCACCTCGCGCTGACCGACGAGCACGTCGAGACCGGCACGGGAGGCGAGACACCGCTCGGCGCGCAGGTCGTGGTACTGCAGATCGATCGCCTTGAGGCGCGGCGAACCCGGCTCGATGTCGTGCCGTGCGGCGTACCCTTCGACGAGGCGCCGCTTGGCAACCCAGTCGACCGTCGCTGCCGCCTCGTCGGGGTCGCGCTCGAGCCGTGACAGCACGTCCTCCCACCGGTCGAGGACGTCGCGACCGGTCGCCTCGTCGACCGCTGCGAGCCCGTGTGACCGCTCGTACTTGCGGGCCCGCTCGAGCAGTCCCCACTGGACTTCGAGTGCCGTGACGCGACGGCCGTCGTGGAGCATGATCCGCTGCCGCAGCGTCGGATCGTGGCTGACCTGGCGGATCGCCGGCACGGGCGTGGCGAGCTGGAGGTCGTCGCCCAGCACGTCGTCCTCGATCATCGCCAGCACGATCGCGGTCGTGCCCACCTTCAGGTAGGTGGCCACCTCGCTCATGTTCGCGTCGCCGACGATGACGTGCAGTCGGCGATAGCGCTGGGCGTCGGCGTGCGGCTCGTCGCGGGTGTTGACGATCGGCCGCTTCAGCGTGGTCTCGAGCCCGATCTCCTCCTCGAAGAAGTCGGCCCGCTGGCTGAGCTGGAACGGGATGTCGTCGTCGCGCCGCCCGGGGAGCTCGCAGCCGACCTTGCCGGCACCGCAGAACAACTGCCGGGTCACGAAGTGTGGCGTGATCTGCGCAGCCAGTCGACCGAACGGGACGTCGCGCGACATCAGGTAGTTCTCGTGGCAGCCGTAGCTGTTGCCCTTGCCGTCGGAGTTGTTCTTGTAGACGACGAGCTCCTGGCCCTCGGGAAGCGCGTCGCGGGCCGCCGTCATCGACCTACGGAGGACCTCCTCGCCCGCGCGGTCGAAGCGCACCGCCTCGAGGGGGTCCGAGCACTCCGGAGCCGAGTACTCGGGGTGCGCGTGGTCCACGTAGTACCTGGCTCCGTTGGTGAGGACGGTGTTGACGAGGTGGGTCTCGACCTCGGGTGCGATCGAGAGCCGGATGACCTCCTCGCGGGCGTCGTTGGCCGGCATCTCGTCCTCGAAGTCCCACCCGACATGAGGCGCCGGTCCGGGCGTGCGCCCGGCGAGCGCGCCCATGTAGGAG
>CAYGLH010000534.1:0-214 GCA_964350535.1 uncultured Ilumatobacteraceae bacterium | reverse complement strand
CGTAGTAGCGCGCGCCGTTGGTGGGCACGGCGTTGACGAGCGTCGTCTCCACCTCGGGCGCGAGCGACTCGTCGAGCGTGAAACCGCGGGCGTCGTTGGTGGGTTGCTCGTCCTCGAAGTCCCAACCGATGCGACCCCGCTCGCGGGCGGTTGCCGCGATGTACGCGTTGATCAGCAGGGACGACGCCGAGACCGGGTTGCTGTCGCCGCCGCG
>CAYGLH010000533.1:0-2021 GCA_964350535.1 uncultured Ilumatobacteraceae bacterium | reverse complement strand
CACCTGGGGTGCCCCTCGACGCTCGGCCGCGAACGCATCCTCGGCGTCGGCCGGCTCAGCCCGGAGAAACGGTTCGATCTCTTGATCGACGCATTCGCCCGCATCGCCGCCGAACTGCCGCAGTGGACGGTCGACATCTTCGGTGACGGACCAGAACGGTCCCGACTGGAGGCGTCGATCGACCATCACGAGTTGCATGGACGCGTCACGCTGCGAGGTGTTGTCGACGACCTCACCGCCGAGTATGAGACTGCGCGGATCCTGTGCCATCCGTCGGCGTTCGAAGGTTTCGGACTTGCCGTCGCCGAAGCACTCCTATCGAACGTTGCAGTGGTTGCGTCTCGCTCGTGCGCGGGGGTGGGTGCGCTCGTCGACGATCGGGTCACCGGATTGCTCGTCGACGAGTCGAGCGATCCCGTCGCGGCGTTCGCCGACGGGCTCCTGCACGCAGCGCGAAGCTCCTTCGCCGAACCCGAGCGTCGGCAGGCCATCGACGATCTCGCGTCCAGGCTCTCACCGGCGACCGTGCACGACCAGTGGGAGCAAGTGCTGGCCGGCGGTGACGGTTAGACCGGGAAGGTGGGGTGTGGCCCGTCGAGGAACAACGAGTGAGGCAGCTCGTTCTCCGAGCGAATGCCTTGTTCGCCCCGCTCGATGACCGTCGACAGCAGCTCTCTCACGAGCGGTCCAGGGCCGGTGACGAACTGCGGCTCGCGCTGAATCAGGGCTCGCGCCCGCTCGTCGAAGCGCTCCGGTGAGGTGCGGAACTCCTCGATCAGTGCCGTCAGGTCCTCGACGGAGCGGGCCAGGGGCGCGTCGATGATCGCGGGCAGGTCGACCGGATACCGAACGTTGCCGTCGGTGACACAGATGACCGGTGCCTGTCGACACGCTGCGTCGAGCCCGGCCGCGCTGTATGCGGTCAGGACGAGGTCGGCGAGCTCGATTGCGGTCGAGGCGTCGCAGGTGATCGGTACGACCCGCGCCCGCTGCCCACATGCCGATGCCACTTCGAGGTAGGCGTCGCGTCTGCTCGCCGTGTCCTCGGGGTGCAGCTTGAGGAGGACCGTGGACTCTGTTCGTCCGGCCGCTTCGAGGATGTTGCGCCAGACCCTGGCGGTGTGTGACCACTCCGACGGCTGGCAGAAGTAGGTGAGGTATGTGGTCTGCGCGTCGAGTGCTCGCCCCGTGTGCTCTTCGAAGCGACCCCGAGCGGCGGCGACGGCTGGGGCGCGCTCGTAGCGCGGGGGCGCTACCTGCCGCGGTGAGCCCACCACGACGACGCGGTCTTCGGGAATCGCGAACCCGGCGGATGCCGACGTGCGGAAGTAGTCGGACATCACCCCGTAGTAGTCCGTTGCGATCTTCGTGTACCGCGCGTAGTTGGCGTCCTGGGCGTGTGGCTCGAGGGCGAGGGTCGGGACCTTGTGGGATCGGGCGATCGGGACGATCGAGCCCACGAGCGGATTGCGCTGGGGGGTCACGATGATGGCGTCAGGTAGATGCCCTGCGGCCTCGGATTCGGTCAACCATCGTTCGAATGTCTTGTTTCGCAGCAGGGCCGGCGCGATCGTCTGCGCGCACATCCGAGGTGCGATCGCACGGGCGGCCCACACGGCGGATCGATCGGCGGGAGGTGCGGCTCGAGCGTCCGCAAGATGGATGACGAGAGTGCTCGCACCTGTGAGGGGCTTGGGGAGATGAACTCGATCGGGACCTCGAGGGCATTGTCGCCCTGCAGGGAACGCAACGACGACAGCACCCCGGTGGCGTTCTGGCCGACGTGGACGACGTCGACGGCGAAGTCTGCGCAGAGTGCGTTGATGTACCCGGCGGTCGAGTCGTTGTACGCGGGGTTGTTGGTCGTGACGATCGCCACCCGTGGCCGGACGTTCGATGGTCGACTTGCGATTCGCCTTCCGGCCTCGAGTGAGTCGTCCTCGAGCCGCTCGATGACCAGGCGCTCCGGCGTTCGTGACAAGGTCGGTGTGGGGAATGGGTCCGCGAGTGCCAGCGTGTCG
>CAYGLH010000532.1:1673-2048 GCA_964350535.1 uncultured Ilumatobacteraceae bacterium | reverse complement strand
ACGTCTCTGCTCACACTGGGCGCGGTGGCAATCATCGCCTGCTGGGGACTCGACCTCCAGTTCGGTGACGCCGGCATCTTGAACTTCGCCTTCATCCTCTCCCAGGCGGCGGGCGCCTATACGGCGGCGCTCCTCACCCTCGGTGCACCGGAGTCCAGCGACATCACACTGGTGCAGGAGTACTTCTGGGGCGCGTCAATACCGTTCCCCCTCCACCTCGTGGCGGCGATGATCGTCGGGGCCCTAGTGGCGGTCCCGATCGGGTTCGTGAGCTTCCGAAAGCTCCGATCGGACTACCAGGCAGTCGCCATGCTGGCCGTTTCGCTCATCGCCACGACCATCATCACGACGAGTCCAGAACTGCTCGGCGGAGCG
>CAYGLH010000532.1:787-1629 GCA_964350535.1 uncultured Ilumatobacteraceae bacterium | reverse complement strand
CCATGGCGCGACGACCTCGGCTTGTCGTCGAGTGGCTACGCATGGTTCTTCCTCGGGATCTGTGTCCTCTGTGTCGTGCTCAGCGCATGGGTTGTCCTGCGAATCTCTAGATCGCCGCTGCGGCGCATGCTGTGCGCGACCCGCGACAACGAGGACGCTGCTGCCGCCTTAGGCGTGAATGTGATGCGCCTGCGGCTCGCCACCTTCGCCGTCGGCAGCGCTCTTGGCGGACTCAGCGGTGCCCTGCTGGTGCTGTTCTTGGGGGCGTACTCAACGTCGGACTGGCTGTACGGCGAGACGTTTATTCTGCTCGGTGCGGTGATCGTCGGCGGCGCAGGGAACCGCTTCGGCGTCCTTCTCGGAGCACTTCTCCTCCCGGTCGGCATCGCTGAGGGCGTTCGGTACCTCCCGAGTATCGGGCCCGCGGGCACCAAGGAGTCTCTCCAAATGGCCGGCGTCGGGGCCATCATCATCGCCTTCATGTGGCTGCGGCCGCGTGGGCTCGTTCCCGAACGGCGCCGGACCTTCGATGCGAGCGGCCGAATTCGCCCCTTCCACGTCTTCGCCAAGAAGAAGCGGACACCCAGCGCGGCTCCGGTGGGCGCCGATCGCGCAGTCGCATCATCATGACCGCACCCTCGACATCCGACCCCGCTTCGGCAGAGCCGACGCCTGCAATCCAACTCGACGCCGTCGCCAAACGATTCGGCGAAGTGACCGTCCTCCACGACGTGACCTTGTCGACCGACACCGGTTCGATCACCGGACTCGTCGGTCCAAACGGTGCAGGCAAGTCGACACTCCTTCATGTCATCGCTGGCAGCATCTCGGCGGCATCGGGG
>CAYGLH010000532.1:0-777 GCA_964350535.1 uncultured Ilumatobacteraceae bacterium | reverse complement strand
ACGCCTCCCTGGCCGATCATTCCATCACAACTTTCTCCCCCGCCGCCGCCATCCGCTCCAGAAGGAGGAGCGAGCTGTCTTCGCCGCTCGACGCCTGCTCGAACGCTTTGGCTTACAGGACAAGGAATCGGATCTGGCCGCCGACCTCAGTGGCGGGCAACGCAAGATACTCGAGCTCATCCGTGCCGTGATGTGCGAACCGACAACGTTGCTGCTCGACGAACCCTTCGCCGGAGTTCACCAGTCGATCATCACCGAGATGGGTGAGTTCCTCGTCGAGTTGCGCGAGGACGGAGTCGACGTATTGATGGTCGCTCACGAACTCGACGCCGTCGATCGCTACTGCGACTCGGTGGTCGTGCTGGCCCGCGGATCGGTCCTCTTCCAGGGCTCGATGGCGGAAGCTCGCGAAGAGACCGAAGTGATCGGAGCATACCTTGCAGGCTGACCGAGGAACGGGCGAACTAGCACTCGCAGCACGCGGGCTGGCCGCCGGCTACCGCGGACTGGCAGTGGTGCGAGACATCGACCTCGACTTGTACCTCGGAGAGCTCGCGTGCATCGTCGGCCCGAACGGCTCTGGCAAGAGCACACTTCTCAAATCCTTGGCAGGTGTCATCGCGCCGATGGACGGCTCGACCACCGTCGCGGATCGAGCTACCACCGGTCTCGCAACACACCAGCTCGTGAGTATCGGCGTGGGATACGTGCCGCAAACGAACGACGTCTTCGCCCCGATGACAGTCCGAGAAAACCTCGAACTCGGCGCGTACACGT
>CAYGLH010000531.1:1808-2052 GCA_964350535.1 uncultured Ilumatobacteraceae bacterium | reverse complement strand
CTCGGTCGAGTGCGCGTCCTGACGTGCCTCCATCTCCTCGATGAGTACCGCATCTTGGGGAGCACTGTTGACGTGCTGCGGACGATCTCGAATGGCATCACGACTGCGTGTCGCGCCATCGATCGAATCGACGAGGACGATGACCCTGCGTACCGCGACGCAGTGATCGATAATGAGACCGACGTCATTGAGGAATTGCTCGGCGCCGCCTCCGTTGTCACGCAAGCCGGGATCACGGCCGTTG
>CAYGLH010000531.1:0-1798 GCA_964350535.1 uncultured Ilumatobacteraceae bacterium | reverse complement strand
TAGCCTCACTTCACCGTGCGTGCGAGAAGGACCTAGGGTTCACGCTGAAGAAGGTCCCGAAAGGCAAGAAGGCGTTGCTGCAGTTGGCACACAAAGTCAACGGCGGAGGCATCACGGTGATCGAGGAGCTCGACGCGACCGCGAACTACTACAAGCATCATGTGCAGTGGGGCCCGCGCTGGAAAGATGCCGGGACTCAGGGCAAGGAGACCCGGCGCGTCGTGAAGGCTCTCGGCGCCAGGCCCGGCTCGACGGGCAACCTACGAACTCTGGCTGAGGCGATCGGAAACACGGATTTCGACGACGTCAACAGCTACGCCGCTGAAGTCGCGACGTGGGCGAAGGCAATCCGAAAGGCGGCCGAGCAGGAACTTACGGCCCGCGGCGCGCTGTCGTAGCTAACCGTTCGTCGTCCAGCGGGCTCGCGGGCGCCAAGCTCGGTCTGAGCATCTCGCATGCGATGACGCGAACCGCGGATGTTGCTCGGGCCGCTACACCGACCGCAACATCGGGCCTCGCGAGGTTGTAGGCAACAAGGGCGGCTCGCTGGCGAATCGGCTTCGGGACCTGCTCCGGGGCAAGTGAGCGAGAGCGATGGGGGACCAGTGAAGAAGACGAAGACCCGAGTCTGGCGTGCGTTCTGCCGCGAAGGCGACGGGGGAACCGACTACGCGCAACTCGCTGTGAGCGGCGGCTTTCTCGCGTTCGGCGGGAGCAAGTCGGGCTCGGTCGAGGACTTTTCGTCCCGGGAGGCGTTCATCGACGCCTACACGAGGCACTACGGAGACGGCGACACACGCGCCGGCCAGGTGTGGCGGCTGCACCAGGAGCATGGGGCCGGCGACTGGGTGCTGATGGGGGAGCGCGCGCAGAGGCGTGTCCACATCGGACGCTTCACGGACCGCGGCTACGACTTCGTGCCGGACGACCCGGTCTGCCGGTTCGCGCACCGCTTCGGCGTCGAGTGGATCGCCGACGTGAGCTACGAGCAGGCGCGGCGGGTCTGCGGCACCGGCGTGATCGGGCGTCTCGCGCTCAGCCGCTTGAACGTCGATCCGCAGCTCGTCGACGACATGTCGCGCGGCGTGACGCGGACGTTCCCGCTTCGAGCGCAGACCGTGGTGGGGCGCGACCTACCGTTGAAAGACGACTCCGACGTGAAGTCTGTCGCCGCGGGCGGCGAGCGAGAGGTGCGGCGCCGGCACAACGCGATGACGAACGCGCTGAAGAAGCTGTGTGGCGACGACGTCCGCCTTCGGGAGGGCTCCGTCTCGACCTGCATGTTCGACGCGCTGCTCGTGAGTGACCAGGAAGGTGGCCGCGACCTCCTGATCGAGGTCAAGTCCTCGACGGAGCGCGGTGTCCTTCGCCTCGCAGTCGGTCAGCTCCTCGACTACCGCCGAGGCGTCGAGCGGCCGGACGAGACGGACCTCGCCGTGCTGTTGCCTGAGAAGCCGGAAGACGACGCGCTCGCGTTCCTGGAGTCGGTCGGGGTGGACGCGCTCTGGTTCGTCGGGGAGGGGATGGAGCGGGTCGAGGGGACGCGGCAGTTGGGACTGACTGTCGAGAAGTAGGGCTGTCCCGCGCGAGGCACACCGGCTCCGATAGCGAACCTGAGTGCGCGGCAGTTGCGGAGCGTACTGACGCCGCTCCCGGGTTGGTCGGACGTCGGATGTGCGCAATATCCTCCGCGTCCCATGCCTGCGAACGACGACCCATCCGATCTCGCCCCGCCACCCCATCCCGAGGACGACACTTCGCTCGTCGTCCTGCTCGGGGCTGGAGCGTCGTTCCACGC
>CAYGLH010000530.1:0-2056 GCA_964350535.1 uncultured Ilumatobacteraceae bacterium | reverse complement strand
CGGGGCGGCGCCGCCGAGGCCGACCAGGTGACGGCCAACATCTGCGTCACCGTGGCGATGGCGATCGTGACCGAGCCGAGCAGGAACAGATGGAGGGGCAGCCATGCACCGGCGTCGTTCGGTATCAGGGCGGCGGCGATCGCACCGATTGCAAACAGGCCCGACACGGCGAGACCTCGTCGCGTGTGGTGGTGCATCTCCGCGACGCGTCCGGCGGTGGCGCGTGATGCTCGAGCGGGTGCACCGGGTGAACGGTGCTTCACGCGTCGGACCACACCGCCTCGACCGCGCGGTGGGCCAGTTCGATTTCGTCCCACTGCTCGGGGTCGAGCGCGTGGATCACGTGCGGGAAGAGGTCGTACTCCGCGTCGTCGATGTGGTTGGTCAGCAGGCGGAGGGCTTCCAGCACGCGAGGGCCGCCGGGACCTTGGGACAGCCACGCGCGGAGATCGTCGTGCTCCTGGCAGAGAGCATCGACCTGGTCAGCGAGGGCCGGGTGCTCCTGCACGTGCACGAACAACCCGACCTCCTCCTTGGCGGCGTGCATCTCGAGGAGCCGAACGAACTCTTCGAACTGCGCACCAGGATCCCGTCCTTCCCGGACAGCGTCGTAGATGACGTCCTCGAGTTCGCGCAACGCTTCGTGCTCGCGGGCGAGTTCGGCGGTCGGCCCGCTGGTCCGGCATCCACAGTAGTCGCACATCGTGTCGTACCTCCTTGCCCACGTCGCCGTTCGCCACCTAATCTATCGAAGACTAGAATAAATGAGCAACAGTGAGGATGAAGGGGGCTAGCCTGCTGGGCACCGTGAGCACGCTGCAGGAACAGGCGAGAGCGCTGGGTGATCCGACCCGTCACGCCATCTTCCGATACATCGCCGACGCCGGCGACGCGGTCGACGTCGCGGAACTGACCGCGCACTTCGGGTTCAACCACAACGCCATCCGGCAGCACCTCGGGAAGCTCGTCGCCGCGGACCTGGTCGACGAGTCACCCGCGCCTGCGACCGGTCGCGGCCGCCCCAAGCTCACTTACCGGGTGTCGCCGTCCACCGACAGCCGGTGGGGCGTGGTCGGACCGTACGAACGACTGTCGTGGTTACTCGCAGAGATCGTTCGAAGCGGCGACTCAGCGGTGGACGTCGGACGTCGTGCCGTCGAGCGGCAGCGGCGAGGGGGCGACACGATCGGACACGATCCCGTCGAGGCGCTCGTCGCCGAGATGGCCCGGCACGGATTCGAGCCCGCGGTGCGACGGCGCGGCGATCGCGTCGACGTGATGCTGACAACCTGCCCGTTCGCATCGGCGGCCCAGGTCGATCCGGACACCGTGTGCAACCTGCACCTCGGCATGGCGTACGGGGTGGCGGAGTTCGTCGACGGCTTGGTCATCGACGAGTTGGCCCCGAACGATCCGCGTCGGGCGAACTGCCGTCTCAGCTGCCACGTGGTTCGGTCGGCGGCGCCGTAGCGAGACACTCAAACGCAGCCGCTGCACGTCGAGGTCGTCGGGATCGCCTCCAGGGCGGCCGAGTCGCACACGCAGGCGACGTTGTCGCCGGAGATCAGGCCGCCGAGCGCCTCGTCGATCCCGGCGAATCCCGTGCCGATGTGCTCCATCGCTCCGAGATGCGCTTTGCCAATGACCTAGCGCCCGGTAGGCAGCAGATCGGCATCGATGCGCGCCTACCAGCCCGGGTCGAGCTGTTCCTCTAGGTCGGTGATCGCCGGGAACAGGACGTGGTTCTCGAGGTGCACGTGGCGGTGCGTGTCGGCCTCGAGCTCGGTGAGCCTGTCGTAGAGCGCCCGCCACGTCGGGCACGCATCCGACGGGAGCGTGTAGTCGTCGGTCGCCCGGCGGAGCGCGTCGAGCAGCTCGCCGGTGCGGTCGTGCTCGGCGAGCATCACCCGGATCGGGTTGGTGACACGCCCGCAATGGAACGTGGTGGGCTCGACGGCACCGAGGAGTTGGATGGCGATGGGGAACAACACCTGTTCCTCCTTTGCGAGGTGGGGGAGAAGGTCAGCCGTCAGCTCGGACAGCAGCACGGCGACCT
>CAYGLH010000529.1:0-2062 GCA_964350535.1 uncultured Ilumatobacteraceae bacterium | reverse complement strand
TCGCGCCGTCGGTGCCGCGCTCCAGGCCCAGGGCTTGGTGCCGGGCGACCACGTCGCCGTCCTCGGCCCCACCAGCCGTGAGCTGATGACGGTCGTACGCGGCTGCTGGATGGCCGGCATCGCCTCGATGGTGTTGCCGTTGCCGATGCGGATGGGGTCGCTCGAAGCGTTCATCGAGAGCACGCGGGCGCGCATCCGCCACGGCGACGCCAACCTGGTGCTGATCGACGACCAGCTGGCGGCGTTCTACGAGGCGGCGCCCGGCGACCCGCCGATCATGCCGATGCGCTCGGTGATGCCCGGCAGCCCGAACGTGCCGAGCGGTGACGCGCTCGAGTTGCCGGGGCACGACCCGGAACGGCTCGTCATCCTGCAGTACACCAGCGGCTCCACGAGCGAGCCGAAGGGCGTGATGATCCCCGACCGGGTGCTCAGCGCGAACATCGACGCCGGCTGCGATGCGGCCCGCCTCGGTGTCGGCGAAGCCATGGTCTCGTGGCTCCCGCTGTACCACGACATGGGCCTCGTCGGATTCTTGGCGCTGCCGATGACCAAGGGCGTCGATCTCGTGCAAGCCGCGCCGCAGGACTTCCTGGCGCATCCCGGCAACTGGATGCAATGGATCTCCGACCACGGCGGCACCGCCACCGCCGGGCCGAACTTCTCCTGGGTGCTCGCCACGCGGGCGCTCAAGCGGATGAAGGACCTCGACCTCTCCACGCTGACGCTCGCGCTGTCCGCTGCCGAACCCGTCGACCCTGTCGCCGTCGACGCCTTCGTCGCCGAGGCACAACGGTTCGGGTTCTCGCCCGGCAGTGTGTTCCCCGCTTTCGGGATGGCCGAGGTGGCGATCGGCGGGTCGTTCCCCGAGCGGGGCGCCGGCATGCAGACCGACACCGTCGACCGGATCGTGCTCGAGTCCGAGCGGGTCGCCAAGCCGATCGAGGTGATGAGCGACGACGATTACGTGCTGCGCGCCCGGCGGCTGCCGCTGCTCGGCACTGCCGTCCCTGGCCTCGAGATGTGTGTCGTCGACCCGGCGACGCAGGAGGCGCTGCCCGAGCGGCATGTCGGCGAGCTCCTGATCCGTGGCTCGTCGGTGACGCCGGGCTACTACAAGCGGCCGGACGCGACCGCGGCGCTGTTCCGCGACGGCTGGCTCTGCACAGGTGACCTCGCCTACATGGTCGACGGGCAGCTCGTGCTGTGCGGCCGGATCAAGGACGTGATCATCGTCGGTGGCCGCAACGTGTTCCCCGAGGACATCGAGCGCTCGGTCGGCACGCTCGACGGGGTGCGCGCCGGCAACGTCATCGCGTTCGGCGTCGAGGGCTACAAGCGCAAGGAGAGCGTGGTGGTGGTCGCCGAGGTGCGCCCGACCGCCGGTGCCTCACTCGACGAGGTGCGCGCCGCGGTGCACCAGCGGACGCTGGAGGTGTGCGGTCTGCCGCCCCGCGACGTGATGCTCGTCGAGGCCGGCACGCTGCCGAAGACGTCGAGCGGCAAGCTGCAGCGCAGCAAGTGCCGCGACGACTACCTCAACGAGGCACTCGCCCTCACGTCCTGAAGGTGACGCATCGGTGCCGGCCGGCGCCGTCGCCCAACTCAGCTGCCGAGGAAGCCTTTGGACTCCAGCCAAGCGGCGGCGGCAGCGTCGGGATCCTCGAGGTCGATGTCGGCCGCCCGGTTGAGCTCGGTGAGCTCCTCGGTCGACAACGCCGCGCTGACAGCGTCGATCAGATCGACGAAATCGCCACCGTAGGCATCGACCAACTCCTGGTTGCCGACCGGCACGATGTTGTCCGCGTTGATCAGGCCCATGTCGTCGTTCAGGACGACCCAACCCTCGTCGGCGATGATGCCGTTCGTCGAGAACAGGATGGCGACGTCGATCTCGTCGCCCTGGAGGGCAGCGACGGTCAGCGGGCCGCCGCCGTCGAGGGGGACGAAGTTGGCGGAGAGGTCGATGCCGTACACCGACTGCAGGCCCGGGATGCAGGACGCGTTCTCGGGGCAGTCGGGGGGCCCGCCGAGCGTGAGATCCTCGGTGAGGTCGCTGACG
>CAYGLH010000528.1:0-2062 GCA_964350535.1 uncultured Ilumatobacteraceae bacterium | reverse complement strand
CGACACCATCGACGGAGCGCTCGTCCAAGCCGACGCCGACGGCACGTTCATCGCCGTCCCCCTCGGCCCCGACGAGTTCCAGTTCAGCTTCGACCCCGACTCGTTCCCCGTGTTCTCCAGCGGCACCGCCGGCGACTCCGACCCCGACCTCCTCCACTGAGCCGTCTCGACCCGAAGCGTCCGCCCGGACTGCGCGTCATCACGTCGGGAACGCCACGCGCCCTCGAAGCCAGGCGGCGAGGGAACACGGCTCGGCACCCGACGAGAACGTCCGGCGTTGGCAACATCGGATGGAACCAATGCTGAGACCCGGCCGAGAGGATGGTGATCGCTACGGCGACCGATCACCCATCTCGAAATCGGCCAGCGCGGCGGCGAAGACGTCGTCGCACCAGTGGGTCTCGACGGTCGCACAGACCCGCTGGGACGACGTGATGAAGGCGATCATCTCGTCGTCAGGGAGCAGCCGGGCATGGGCGAACACCCGCGGTCCGAGCGGGAACGGGATCGCCGGACGTTCGAGCAGATCGGTCGCCGCCCGACGGATCTCGTCGACGGACGACCGTCCGCCGACCGCGGCCTGGATCACCGTCACGATGGCCAGGAAGTCGTCGTTCTCGTCGTCGGCCACGGAGAACGCGAGCTCGGCGAAACGAGCGGCCTCCGCGTGATCGCCCATCAGAAAGGCGATCGAGGCGCAGATGGTGGCATTGCCGACCCGGACCAACGGAGCGTTCACGCCGTCGCTGCACAGCGCGTGCGATGCGGCGATCTCGTCGTGCACGGCGTCATGGCGTCCGAGGAGGAACAGCACCCCCGCCCGCGCCGACTTGATGCGCGATCCGGTGTCGCGCAACCGGCGAGTTCGGCCCGCGTTGCTGCCATCGTCGGTGACGTACAAGCGGGAGAAGATCGCGTCGGCGCGATCGAACGAACCCAGCGACGCGTCGAGCCGGTCGGCGTGCAGCGCCGCCTCACCCATCGAGTGGTGCGCGTCCATCAGCTCGTGGGGACGGCCCCGCTCCTCCGCCATCGCCAGCAGGGCCGGGGCCATGGCTCGGACTCGATCGGTACGGCCGGCGAGGTTGTTGACCAGCAGCGTGTCGCGCCACACGTTGAACGCGTCCGCTCGATCGGAGAGTGGGGCGACCAGTTCCTGCAGCCGGTCGATGTTCTCCTGCGTGCGCGTGTCCTGGCGGCTCCGGAGGTGGAGCTGGCACAGCGCCAGCCCGAGTCGAACCTCGACCTCCATTGCCGGGTCGAGCTCACCCTCGCCCGACGCGCCGAGCGCCAGCTCGAAGAGCTCCAGTGCCTCGGCGTGGGCGAACCGGGCGAGCGCCACCCGGGCGGCGGCGATCCAGTGCGGCACCGCGGCCGCTCTGTCCCCGCCGAGTGCGAAGTGTTCGCCGATCGCCCCGGCATCCGCACCGTCGGGGTCGGCGTTCATGGCGTGCGCGATCGCCAGGTGCAGCCGCCCGGCATGGACGGGACGGAGTTGAGCGACGACGCGCACGCGATAGGCGGCGTGGGAGAGGTCGTATCGCTCCCCATCTGACTCGACCACGACCAGCGAAGAATGTTCTCCGAGCAGCCCGAGACGTGCTTCGACGTCCTCCTCGTCACCGTCGAGGACGGACGCGATCTGGCGGGGGGTGGACGGGCGGTTGAGCAGTGCCAGCACCTCCACGATCGCCCGCTGGTCGGGCGGCAGTCGCCCGACCAGGAAGTCGAGGAGATCGCTCAGCGATCGCGGCAGATCGGCACCAGTCGCAGCGGCCGCATCCGAGGTGTCGCGGAGGTGGTCGAGCATCGCCACCGCGAAGAGCGGGTTACCTGCTGTCCATTCGACGAGCCGCGAGACCTGCTCGTCGTGGACGTCCGCATCGGCCGTCGGCAGCCTGTGACGCACGAGCTCGGCCACGTCGGCGACCGGCAGCGGCGCGAGGGTGATCCGGTCGGCGGTGCCGTGGGTGGCGAACACCACCGGTTGGCGCGGTTCCGACTGTTGCGGCCCGACGTCTCCCCGCCGACGGGTCATCGCCAGCAACAGATGCGTAGGACG
>CAYGLH010000527.1:0-2067 GCA_964350535.1 uncultured Ilumatobacteraceae bacterium | reverse complement strand
GCGTCGGGATCGGCGGCGACCTCCTCGAAGCTGACGCCGGTGCTCCCGTGATCCGAGGAACCCTCCGTCGTCTCGGCCGCTGCGGCGGTTGTGGGCGTGTGGATCATCCCGGTCATCCCGGCGTCCTCGTGACCGGGTATCGAGCACAGGAACGGGAGGCCCTCGTCGGGGACCTCGAACTCGAACTCGACCGACTCGCCGGGTTCGGCGACGATCGACTCGCCGTCACCGACCACGATGTCGTGGCGGAGCTCGCCGTCGTTGATGAGCACACCCTGGTAGGTGCCGGGTTCGGCGGTCAGTTCCATCGGGGTGAAGGTGAACTCGGTGGCGTGGAATTCGACGGTCGAGCCGGGTGTGAGGGTTTCCGCCGGGGCAGCGGCAGCGGCCGGGCCCGCTCCTTGGGCCGCGCCGGCGGCGAGGCCACGGCCTGCCGCGTCGGGGCCGTCGTCGCCGCACGCCACTGCACCGACGGCGAAGGCGACTGCGAGCAGTCCGGTGGTGATGCGCAGGTTCATCGGTGGACCTCCAAGGTGTCGACTGTGAGGGCGCCGATCCGGGTGTCGGCGAGGCGCGCCGTGAGTGCGTCGCGGGCGGGGATCCAGGCCTCGTGGAGGGCGCACGGTTCCGGGGCGGGGCAGGGTCGATCCGCCATCACGCACCGGCCGGTCTCGACGGGGCCCTCGACCGCCTCGATCAGATCGAGCACCGAGACATCGCCGAGATCGGCGATCAACTCGTGACCACCGGCCGGGCCAGGGAGCGAACGGACCCAGCCGGCGCGGGTGAGGGGAGCGACGAGGTGGGCGACGTACTGCGACGACGTGCCCACCTCCTCGGCGATCTGCGCCGCCCTCCATCGCCTGCCATCCGCCAACGTCTGCAACACACGCAACGTCAGCTCGGTACGGGGCAGTACCTCCAACCGCATATCTGAATCTATGACTCATGGTCTCAACAATGCATAGAGGCGAAGGTCCCATCGATCATCCACGAGGTGCACCAGACCGCCGCCGCCGGTGGAGCGGAGGGGTGCCGCTACGACGCGTCACCGAGTGCGACCCACACCGAGGCGTAGCCTCCGGCCGGATAGGTCGCTCGGACCGGGGCCGGGTCGCGCACAACCCTGAGCTGGTCGGTCGCGTCGAGGAGCGCCGAGACGAAGCACTGCAGCTCGAGCCGCGCGAGGGGGGCGCCCGGGCAGACGTGGATCCCTGCGCCGTACAACAAGTTCGATGACGGGTCGCGATCGAGCCGGATGTTGTCGGGATCGGTGAGCACCCGGCCGTCGCGGTTCGCCGACGCCCACAGCACGGTGACCCGTGCCCCGGCGGGCAGGACCGTTCCGGCGAGCATGACAGGACGAGTGGTGGCGCGACGGTTGGCGACCAACGGTGCGTCGATGCGGAGGATCTCGTCGATAGCGCCGGGGACGGCAGCGCGGTCGGCGCGCACCAGTGCCTCGACTGCAGGATGGTCCGCGAGGTACGAGGCGATGATGCCGACACTCGCGGCGATCGTGCCGAGTTCTCCAACGGTCCAGTTGCGGACGATGCTGACGATCTCGGGGTCCGTAAGTGGGCGACCGTCGACTTCCTCGTCGATGAGCCTGCTCGTCGGATCGTCGCCAACGCCGCGACGGGTCCGTCGTTCCTCGAGCACGGACCGCACCACCTCGTCGAACCGACGCGCACTCGCCTGTAGCGCGTCGCGGTCCTGGCTGAGCGTGGCGCGTTGTTGCTCGTGTATCCAGGCGCGCAGCGGTTCGTGCAGGGCTGGTGACCAGCCCATGAAGGCGCACTGCACGCGTACGGCATACTCATGGCCGAGGGTGTCCATCACCTCGATCGGACGATGTCGTGGGGTCGCCGCGATCAGCTCGGCTGCGATCGCCCGGCACACGGGTTCGAACCGCTCCATGCGCTCGGAGCTGAAGTAGGGCTCGATCAATCGGCGGTATCTCGTGTGCTCGGGCGGGTCCATCCCGTTGGGAACCGAGACGTGCTGCGACACTCGATTGCGGTAGGTGTCGTGATCGAGGACGACCTCGAGCACGTCGGCGTGACG